>JAOUPW010000539.1 GCA_029879665.1 Rhodospirillales bacterium
AAAACGATCTGTTCGCGCCGGATTTCAGTTGCCAGTTTCTTCGTGGCCATAACCGCACCTATGTGAATCTCTATTCACATATAATATATGCCCCACACTCCGAGGTGTCAAGACGCAAAAAAAAAGCCGATTCCTCCGCCAAAGCGGAAAAATCGACTTTTTGGTAACGATCGTAATAAAAACTATTTGGCTTCGGTCGCCGACTCTCCCCCCAGGGCTTTAGGAGTCCCCACAGTTTCCTTCAACTGCTCGCCCAGGGCGTCAGGCAGTTTGATTCCGGCCATATTGGCAAACTCATGCAGGCCGGGTAATACCTTGGTGATATTGGACAGCCAGTTCGTGGTGGTGGTACCGTTGCCATTTCCGTTGCCTCCGCCGTCCATGACCACGATCTTGTCGAACCTGATCTTGGAAATGGCCTGAGCCTGCAATTCGGCGATCTTCGGCAATTGCTCGACAATCATCAAAACTGCGGCCTTATCCGGGTCCCCCCCCGCGGCCTGAACAATGCGTTCGAATCCCTCGGCCTTTCGTTCCAGAATGGCCTTGATCCCGTTTGCTTCACCTTCCAGAGTCACCTGAATGGCCTCACCTTTACCCTTCCCCTCAAGGACGGTTTGCTCACGTTCGGCCTCAGCATCAATCACCACTTTTTCTTTTTCGATTTGAGCCGGAATAATGATATCCGCCATCTGGGTCGAGCGATTCATTTCAGCCCGGGCGTCCTCCGCCATCTTATTGGCGTCATACCCTGCCTGATCGGCCGCGGCCTTTTTGATTAACGTGGCCGCATCGCCTTTACGCCGCGCTTCGGCTTCCGCTTCTCTCCGGTTGGCGTTGGAATTCGCGACGTCGATGGCCGCCGTATTTTCGCCGTCCACCGCTTTGGCGTCGGCGCTGGCGACATTGACACGCTCTTCCTGCTTGGCGTTGGCCTCACCGGTAGCGCCGGTGCGGTTTTGTTCCGCCACTTCGATTTTCGCCTTGTTCAAGGCTTCGGCGGCGGCTTTTCGGCCCAGTGCCACAATGTAGCCGGACTCGTCGTTGATATCCTTGATATTGACGTTGATCAGTTTCAGCCCGATTTTTTTCAACTCGCCTTCGATGTTTTCCATCACCTTCTTTTCGAATTCATCGCGGTTGGCGTTTATCTCTTCAATCGCCATGGTGGCGATGGTGGCTCTCAACTGACCAAAAATGATTTCATTGGCGTTGATTTCTATTTCACGGCGCTCCATGCTCAACAGGCGTTCCGCAGCAACAGTCATGATATCCGGCTCGGTCGATATCCCGATGGTGAAGCGCGACGGAATGCTGACTCGGATGTTCTGTTTGGAAAGCGCGTTCTCGAGATTGATGTCAATGGTCATCGGTTGCAGGTCCAGAAACCGGTAGTCCTGAATCAACGGCCAGATGAACGCCGCCCCGCCATGAATACAGCGAGAGGTCTTGCCATGCCCCACCTTTCCGTAGACCACCATGATTTTATCCGAGGGGCAACGCTTGTAACGGGCCATGGCCGCCATCAGGGTCAGGAAAATAGACCCGGCTGCAATGACGATCAGAACGATTGAATTGGGAATCATTTTTTATGTCTCCAGAGTTTTTAACGCGCTAAATGGGTTTCACCACCAGTTGACTGCCGGAAATAGCCACTACCTTGACCCGCGTCCCCTTGATCAATTCCTGTTGATCCTTGGAAATGCCTTCCAGTTCCCGGTAGCGGTTCTGAAAGGAAATACCGACCTTGCCGTAATGATGTTTGTCAGCGGGGATGGTGATGGTCACCAGACCTTCATGGCCGATGGCGTTGTCCAGCGACAACGTCCCATCGCTTTTCAGCGAAGCCAGGATCTTCAGGATCCCCAGGGTAATGGCGACCAGCACCAGACCCATCAAGGTGCCGCCGCCGATGGCGACACCCAGGGAAGAGCCGCCTTCAATCAGTACGATGCCGCACCAGGAAAATCCCAGGAAAAAAGACACCAGATTCCGGACCGTAAAATAGTCGGCGATGGAATGGGCATCGTGGCTTCCCTCGCCTCCGCCGGCATCCCCGTCGGCATCCATGTCCGAAAGCCCCACAAAGGTCATCACCGTCTGCAGGAGAAAAAACACGGTCGAAAAGATCGCAATACCCCAGAACACTTTCAACGTCGTCGTGAGTTCGGCCCACCAGGCTTCCATGGCTTGTCCTTCTGATTCGTGTAAGAAATAATTGGAATGTTCGGTATTTAAATAGTGTCAGGGAAAGTCCTTATTTTTCAAAGAGAAAATTTTAACTATTCGGAAAAAACGAGGCTATGGGCATATCCCTGCGGTAGCTGTGGCGGTCGGGCCGTTACTCAAATGGGTGAAAACAAAGGAGGATCAACCTGTTTCCCGGCGATGGATTTCGCGCTTAAACTCCGCCACCGATTCTGCTAACCTAGGCCCCCAGC
>JAOUPW010000541.1 GCA_029879665.1 Rhodospirillales bacterium
CTCAGCCCGCCACGCCAGACGGCGATGACTCCGGTGCCGAAGGCGCCGACCGAGGCGCCTTCCGTCGGCGTGAAGACCCCGGCATAGATACCGCCGATAACCACGACGAAAATCAACATCACCGGCCAGGTCTCGATCATGGCGTTACGGCGTTGTTCCCGGGTCGCGCGCGGCCCCACCGGCCCCGCCGCGGGATTGATACGCACATATATCCAGATCGCAGCCAAGTAGCCTAAAGCGGCAAGAATTCCCGGAATCAGGGCCGCTTGGAACATGGTAACGATGTTGGCCTCGACGGCGATGGCGAAAATCACCAGCACCACCGACGGCGGAATCAGGATGCCCAGCGTTCCGCCGGCGGCGAGCGCGCCGGTGGCAAGCGCGCCGGAATAATTGTAGCGGCGCAATTCCGGCAAGGCGACCTTGGCCATGGTCGCCGCCGTTGCCAAAGACGAGCCGCAGATGGCGCCGAAACCGGCACAGCCGCCCACCGCCGCCATGGCAACACCGCCGCGCCGATGGCCAAGAAAGGTATTCGCGGAATTGAACAGCGCACGGCTTAATCCGGCGCGGCTGGCGAATTGGCTCATCAGCAGGAACATGGGCACCACGGACAGATCGTAATTGGCAAATGCCGAATAAGGACCCGACTTCATATAGCTGAGAAAAGTCATCGGCCCGGTCAGGGACATATAGCCGCCGATGCCGACCGCCATCATGGCAAGGCCCACTGGAACCCGGATTACCAATAGAAAAAGAAGTACGGCGATGGCGCTCAGGGCAATGGCGAAGCTGCTCATTGCCGCATTTCCCCGAAACTGCACACAGACGTGTAAAGCGCGCTTACCGACAACAGGGCAAAGGAAACGACCGCGAAGGGGAAGACCCACCAGATGGGGATTCCAAGGATGAACGTGATTTCATTGTATTCGATCATATCCTGGGTGCCGAACCACATGCGCCATGAAATCGCGCCGGCAATCACGGCCAAGAGAAGATTGCTCAGAACATCGAAAAAAGCTTGAACGGATTTTGGCGCCCACGAAAGAAACAGGTCGACAATCACGTTCCCTTTCATTAGGTGACAGTAGGGGAGAAACAAGAACACCGTAACCGCAGTGCCCAGGGCGATCATTTCAAAATCACCCGGAATGGGCGCCGAAAAAAGGTAACGGCCGAACACGCTGATGACGGTCATGATCGAAAGTCCCGAAATCAGGAACCCGCCGATAAGGGCAAAAATATAGGAGATAAAGAAAAGAACACGGCCGACCGCATCGGTCGGCCGTGTGGCTTCGGTTTCTAACTCGGACATCGTATGTTTTTATCGAAACTAAGGCCCTATTGACGGATTATTTAGAGTATTTTTTCATAAGTGCCTTGGCTTCGGCGATCAGCGCATTGCCATCGGCACCCTTTTTCTTCATTTCGGAGACCCAACGTTCGGTCACCGGCCCTTCGGTGCGGGCGCGCAGCTTGGCGACCTCGGCCGGGGCCATCTTGATCATTTCGCCGGATTTGGCGGCATTCGTATAGCCCGGGCCTTCCGCCGCTTGCCAGACCTTGCCGATCCATTCCGCCTGGCTGGCGCCGGAATTCTTGTCGATAACTTTTCTCAGTTCCGGCGACAGGGAATCGTACTTTTTCTTGTTCATGGCGATCATGAAGGTGGTGGTGTTGATACGCTCGATCAGCGGATCATCAAGGGTGGTGTGAAAATCCACCAGTTCGTGAACCTTCAAAGCCATGGTGACTTCATAGGGAATCAAAACCGCATCGACCACTTTCTTTGACAGCATTTCCGGAATCTTGGGAACCGGCGATCCGATTGGGGTCGCCCCCATGGCTTCGATCATCCAGCCGCCGGTACGGGTCGGCGTGCGAATCTTGAGGCCCTTAAGGTCGTCAGCGGTGCGGATGGGCTTGATCGAATGAAAAGCCTGTCCGGCATGCACATGCAAGGCAATCAGCTTGTAGTCCTTGAACTCGTCGCCGTTCTTTTCCGTATAATCCCACAGCGCCTTGTTGGTGGTGACGGTGTTGGAATGAAAGAACGGAAGTTCGAAAACTTCTACTTTGGTGAATCGTCCAGGGGTGTAGCCAAGAACGGTCCAGACGATATCGACAAAACCATCTTTCGCCTGTTGCGCCAACTGCGGCGGCTTGCCGCCCAGTTGCATGGCAGGATAGATATCAACCTTGATTTTTCCACCCGACTCTTTCATGACGTTGTTGGCCCAGGGCACAAGCATTTTCTGGTGTGCCGGTGCCACCGGCGGCAGCAAATGATGCAATTTCAAGGTCACTTCGGCGGACTGCACGGGGGTGGTCATAACACCGGTCATGACAAACGCCACGCCCAGAGCGCCGGCAATCATCGTTCCGCGTAATTTGGAAATTTTCATTCGTTCCTCCCTAGAGTTCTGTTTTATTATTCTTC
>JAOUPW010000542.1 GCA_029879665.1 Rhodospirillales bacterium
GACCGGGGGCTGAGCGGCGTTTTCTGCATGGCCTCCCATGGCGAAGCGACGTTCGCGGAACTGGCCCAGGCCATTGTCGACGAGCTCGGCCTTGGCGGCAGGATGCGCATCAACCAGGTTTCCGCCGATAAAGTCTCGGCCAAGGAAAAAGTCCGTAGGCCCGCGCGCGGCGTCATGCTAAACGAACGTTTGACCGATCTCGGCCTCGATCGACAACGTCCCTGGCGCGACGCTCTTTCCGAGTACCTTTCCGGGCCATATTTCAACCGTTTATTCAGTGAACTCAGATAGGTAACAATCGCCCCATGCTGTTCAAATCTGCAAATATTAAAAAACTTGGCGAGGTCACGTCCCGGATTGCGATGGCGCCGATGACCCGGAACATGGCACCTGGTCATACCGTTTCGGAAAATCGCGCCGAATATTACGGATGCAGGGCCGAAGACGGTATCGGCCTGATCCTGACCGAAGGACTGATCATCCATCCCAGCGGCGACGGCTACCGGGATGTTCCCTATCTCGAAACCTCTGAACAAGCCCAGAGCTGGAAACCGGTGTTGGAACGGGTGCATGCGGCAAAATCGAAAATGTTCGCCCAGCTCTGGCATTGCGGGCGGATATCGCATTCGGATTTAACCGGCGGCATCCAACCGGTCAGTTCCACCAACCGCGCGGCCGAAGGCCTCAACCGCCAGAACGACAAACCCTTTGGCACGCCGCGCGCGTTGCGAACGGACGAAATGCCGACCGTTTACGCCCAGTTCGTCAACGCCGCCAAAAACGCCCTTGAGGCCGGGTTTGACGGGGTCGAAGTGCACATGGGCCACGGTTATCTTGTCGATCAGTTTTTCGACGCCCGTATCAATGATCGTACCGATCAATACGGAGGAACGCCTGAAAACCGTTGCCGTTTCGGACTCGAGCTTCTGGAGGAAATGATGAAGCACGTGGACCGAAACCGGGTCATGGTCCGGATTTCCCCTTCCCGATTCATGGGCGAAATCTACGACTGGCCCGACATGGAAGCGATGCTCGATCACTTGATCCCGGCCTTTCAGTCCCTGGGGCTCGGCCTTTTGGATCTCAGTTGCGCCAATGCGAATTATTTCGAGACTGCGGATCGCGTCGTCCGCCATGTCCGCCCGATTTGGGACGGGATTTTGATTGGAGGCGCATCCTTGAGCAAAGACCAGGCCGAAGGCGAAATCAAGGAAGGCCGGCTCGACCTCGTGACCTGGGGGCGGTTCATCCTCGCCAATCCTGATTTCAAAAGCCGGCTCGAAAGCGGCCAGGCGCTCAGGGAATTCAATCGCGACATGCTGGCCAGTTTAATTTAGCAGATTGCTGTGCTAGCTCGAAATACAAGAAAGCAAAAAGGGGCTTTTGGAATATGTCCGTAAATACCGACCCGGTGTTCTGGGAGGGCAAGCGGGTTTTCATGACCGGTCACACCGGATTCAAGGGCGCGTGGGCATCGCTGTGGCTGTCGCGGATGGGAAGCAGGGTTGCGGGCTTTTCGCTGGAGCCGCCATCAGAGCCAAGCCTGTTTGAAACCGCCGGCATTGAAAACGACCTCGAACATCATTTCGGCGATATCCGGGATTTCGATGCCCTTTCGGACGCCATGGAGAGTTTTAGGCCCGAGATCATTTTTCACATGGCGGCGCAGTCGCTTGTCCGCCGGTCCTATGAAGAACCTCAAGAGACCTTCGCCACCAATGTGATGGGCACGGTAAATCTGCTGGAAGCGGCGCGCAACCTGGATGGCCTCAAGGCCGTGGTGATCGTCACCAGCGACAAATGCTATGAAAACCGGGAACAGCCGGATATGGGGTACAACGAAGACGACCGGATGGGCGGTTTCGATCCCTACTCCAGTTCCAAGGGCTGCGCCGAACTCGCCACCAACGCCTATCGTCTGAGTTTCTTCAATCCGGAGCGTTACGGCGAGCACGGCGTCGGCGTGGCATCCGTCAGGGCGGGCAATGTCATCGGTGGCGGCGATTGGGCAAAGGACCGTCTGCTTCCCGATATCGTGCGCGCCTTTATCAAGGAAGACCCCGTCACCATCCGTCATCCCGGCGCCATTCGCCCCTGGCAGCATGTCCTGGATCCGGTCAACGGCTATTTCGTGCTGGCGCAAAAGCTGTGGGACGATCCCGTCGCCGCGGCCCGGGGATGGAACTTCGGTCCCGATCCCCAAAACGAACAATCGGTCGAAACCATCGTCAAGAAAGCGATCCAATTGTGGGGGCCGGGCGCGAGTTGGAACAAAAGCAACGAAGAGCACGTTCACGAGGCAACCTATCTTAAACTCGATTGCGCTAAAGCTTTTAAAGAACTCGGTTGGCGCCCGCATCTACCACTTGATGACGCGCTCAGGCTTTCCATTGACTGGTACCGCGCGTTCGCGGGAAATAAACCCGGCATAGATCGGA
>JAOUPW010000543.1 GCA_029879665.1 Rhodospirillales bacterium
GGATCGATCAGGACAAGGCCACGCCGTTCGACCGGCGGTACCAGCGCGGGCAACGCTTCGAAGCCATCGCGTTTGTGGATGTGCACCCGGCGGTCATGACGGAAAGAATCGTTCAGGGCTGCGTGCTCCGTCGAGTGCGCCTCGATCAGCACCAGCCGGTCGATACCCCGCATTAACCGGACGGAGATTGCCGGCGACCCCGGATAAGTCGTCAGGCCATCGCCCTTGTTGAAGTCCGCAATGACGTCGAGATAGCGGCGCAGACCATCGCTCGTCACTTCGCTATCAAACAGCCTGCCAATACCGGCCTGCCACTCGCCGGTGCGCCCGGCCTGATTGCCCGCCAGATCGTAAAGGCCGCGCCCGGCATGGCTGTCGATGACGCAAAACGGCGCCGGCTTGCGCAGCAAATGGGCAAGCAGCAGAACGAGGGCGGTGTGCTTGTGCACGTCGGCAAAACCGCCGGCATGATAGCCGTGCTGGTAACTGAGCATGCCGGTTGATCCTGACTATCGGCGTTGTACTTGCTGTTATAGGCCATTGCAGATACATAAACAAAACACCAAGATTCTGTGGAAAAATTTCTTATTTTGTGGCACGATAGCCTATGAATCCGGCCCTTTAATGAAAAGGATCGGCAAGGTTCTTCAAAGCAAATTAAAAAGGCGAAAAATAAGTGACCAAAACCAAGGCTAGCCAACGGGCAAAAGCGAACGCGGCAAAAAAAGCCAAAAAGCGTGAAGCCAACGCCGATCTTCCCGGCCAAAAAATCCGGTCGGGACAATTCGATCCGGGAGCAAGCTCTATCAAAGGCCCCAGCATGAATACCAACGTCAAAAACTTCGGCGGGGCGAGACGCGGCGCGGCGCGGTCGAAATAAGTTTATCCTTTTTTCTTAGGTAATCCTCGAGCCGACCGCCTTCAACCGGCGCGGTCCGGGTAGGAAATTTTTACGACTTCAAGTTCTTCTTCGCCACCCGGGGTTTGCACCAAAACCAGAGCACCGACCGTCTTGTTCATCAGCGCGTTGCCGATGGGTGAATTCATACTAATGCGGCCCAGTCCGGGGTCGGTTTCGTCCTTGCCGACCAGGGTGACGGTTTGCAGCGCGCCGTTTTCGCGTTCGTAGACAACCGTGGCCCCGAAAAACACCTGATCCCGGTTGATCTGATCTTCGGGATCCACGACCTTCAGATTTTCAAGTCGCTTGCGCAGGTAGCGTACTCGGCTGTCGATTTGGCGCAGACGCTTTTTGCCGTAAATATAATCGCCGTTTTCGGAACGGTCGCCATTGCCGGCCGCCCACTCCACCGTGCGCACCACCTCGGGACGCTCCTTCCTCCATAATTGATCGAGTTCGGCCTTGAGGCGATCAAAGCCATCCGGCGTGATGCAATCGGCGAAGCGGGTCATGCTGTCGATATTTTCCGGATACTCAACCTTTTTACTCAAGCCATAATCTCCTCTTCCCCCAAACAGTATTTCCACAGAACTATCCTGAGCACCCCTCGGATTCAAGAGAATCGCGCCCAACTCGGCTGTAATAAAATCGAGTTTACCTGCGCAACCGTCCAGCCGCCAGAATCACCCTCCAATGCGGCACTGGACTATCGTCGATGCAGTTAATTGATACAGCAAGGCTGCTGAAAGGGAATGGCGCCGACCAGCAGGGCCTAATGAACCACCAGGCAAGGGCATTCCGCCAAACGCATGACTTTTTGCGATACGCTGCCCGAGAGCAATCCCTTGATTTCGCTCATACCCCGGCTACCGATAACGATGAGATCGGCGCCGTGTTCCTTGGCGACGCGCAGGATGCTTTCCGCCGGATCGCCGTCGGTAATTACCGGTTCCATTTTGCTCACGCCTTTTGCCATGGCCCGGGAATGAAGCGCGTCCATTAACTGCTGGCCCATCGCCAAGTGAATCCTAAGGCCCGCGCCACCGTGGCGGCGGAAGATGCGCTCGGCGGCGCCCCCAATCCTGCCCCGGTATTGAAGCGTGGAATCCACATCCAGGTCGCGGATTACTTCATCCGCGTATTCCGCTTCGCCCAAACGCATTTCCTCCTTGGTCAACGGCTTGAAAGTGGTGACATGAACCGCCACCAACTCGGCTCCATGAACCTTAGCCATGTCCACGGCCAGGTCCGCCGCCTTGTCGGCGTATTCGGAATCGTTAACTGCAACCAGAATTTTTTTGAACATGGCGGAGCGCTCCGATGTTCCCCGGTTTTGTCTCATTCAACCTGGAGTTTGGCCGCCACTCCCTCCTGGGCGGGTACCGGGACCGTCTTGGAAGGCTGGGCCGTCCCCTGCTCGGAACAGGCGCCGGGTGGCATTATTTGTAATTATAGCACAGATACGTTCGGCGGTGAGCTAAATTCCAGATAGGATTACCAACCAAAAGAAAACGGCTCAGAAATTG
>JAOUPW010000544.1 GCA_029879665.1 Rhodospirillales bacterium
GGCATCGAGCAGGGAACGGAACACCGGCTGGGTGAGACGCGGGCGGACATACCGGCGGAGCGCTTCTTCTTCCAGTCCGGGTTTGTCGGGATTACGTTCGTGTCCTTCATCAAGGGCGCGAATCGTATCGCCCATGAACCCTGACCAGACCTCGGGGGAATAGGCCACGGCATCATCATCGGCACCGGCCTTGATCATATCGACCGAGCCCAGAATCGCGGTCATCTCTTCATCGGTCAGGTTCCAGGCCAGGCGGAAGCGTTCCACCTCGAGCCCGGCTCCACTATGCTCCAGTACCCGGGAGAAGGCTTCCGCCGGATCCGGGGTTTCCAGCAGGGAAAGCCGTTCAAGCCGTTCGGGCTTTGCCCGCCCCCGTTTCGGACCGAAAGGATCGATTACGACGCCGCCGCCAAGAGTTCGTTGCGCCGATGTATCCCTGAGAACGAATTTGTCCCCCTTCACTGCAACCATGTCCCGGTCCAGCACCAGTTGCACCAGCCCGTCGCCGCCGGGCGGAATGTTTTTGCCTTCCAGCAGCGCCACCCGGCCCGTGACTTCGGCAGAGCCCAGATGCACATGTACCGGCAGCCAGTGGCGCAGGGCGCGGGCCTCGTCGGGCAGCAGCCGCGCCCGGACATCCAGGCGCCGGGTCGGCGCGTGGGCGGGTTCCGCCAGCAGCCAATCGCCCCTGTGGACGCTGTCCCGACCGATTCCGGTGCCGGTGATATTGACGCCTAGGCGCTGCCCGGCGGCTCCGGTATCGCTTTTTTGGTTCTGGGCATGGATGGCGCGCACCCGGACCGGAATGTTTGCAGGCGAAATCAGAAGTTTATCACCGACGCGGACTTCTCCGGAAAAAGCCGTTCCCGTCACCACCAACCCGGCGCCGGCAATGGTAAAACAGCGGTCCACGGCAAGGCGAAAGTGCCCCCGGCGGGAGCGGGCGTGGTGATGCCCGGCAGCGTCATGAAGATGATCGCGCAACGCTGCCACACCGTCGCCGGTGAGGCCCGAGACTTCGAAGACGGGGACACCGCCGAGCGTGGTGGGGTCCAGCAAGGCCTTGATGTCATCGCATACGGCACGGACGCGGGCGGCATCGACAAGGTCGGTCTTGGTCAGCGCCACGGCACCGGCTTCGATGCCCAGCAGATCGAGGATCGCCAAGTGTTCCCGGGTCTGCGCCATGGGGCCGTCATCGGCGGCGATCACCAACAGGGCGAAGTCAATGCCGGTGACGCCGGCCAGCATGTTGCGGATGAATTTTTCATGCCCCGGCACGTCCACGAAGCCCAGCACCGCACCTTCGGCAAGGGGCTGATAGGCAAAGCCAAGATCGATGGTCAGGCCGCGGCTTTTTTCTTCCGGCAGGCGGTCGGTGTCGACGCCGGTGAGGACGGAGACCAGGGTGGTCTTGCCGTGATCAATGTGTCCCGCCGTGGCGATGATCACGGCCTGGGCCCAGTCCCCGGCTCAAGGGCGAGGGAGGAAATCTGTTGGCAAAACCCTGCTTCATCCTCAAGACACCTAAGATCGAACAGCAACGCACCCCCATGCACCCGACCGATGACCGGCACCGGCAGGGCGCGGAAGGCGGCGGCGAGACGGTCTAACGCCCTTCCGGCGCCGCGCTTTTCCCCTTGCGGACGAAGGGCAAGGGCCGAACTTTGCAGCCGTTCCACCGGCAGCGAGCCACTGCCGATCTGGCTCTGGCAGGTTTCAATCGTGACTTGGGCATGGCCGCCCAGATGTTTCGCCATCACCGGCAACAAACGTTCGGCCAGGGCATGGATCCCGTCGGCGGAACGGGTCAACAGACGCAGAGTCGGCAAGCGTTGCACCAACCGGTCGGGATCGGCATAGAGCCGGAGCACGGCGCCCAGGGCGGCGATTGTCACCTTGTCCAGGCGCATGGCGCGTTTCATGGGATTGCGTTTTATTTTCGCAATAAGGTCGGCGCGGCCGACGATCAACCCCGCCTGCGGTCCGCCCAGCAATTTATCGCCGCTAAAGGTGACCAGATCGGCACCCTGGCCAAGGGTATGCCCCGGCGTCGGCTCATAGGGAAGTCCATAGGATTGAAAATCCACCAGGGTGCCACTGCCGAGATCCACCACGAAGGGAATCTCATGTTTATGGGCGATATCGGCGAGCAGATTTTCGGGGACTGAGGACGTAAATCCCTCGACCACATAGTTGCTGGTATGCACCTTCATCAGCAATGCGGTTTTTTCCGTGATGGCGGATTCATAATCCTTGGCATGAGAGCGATTGGTGGTGCCTATTTCGACCAGTTTGCATCCCGCCCGCTTCATGATATCCGGCATGCGGAAGGAGCCGCCGATTTCGATCAGTTCGCCCCGGGATACGGGAACTTCCCTGCGCTGGGCCAGGGTGTTGAGCACCAGCAAAACGGCGGCGG
>JAOUPW010000547.1 GCA_029879665.1 Rhodospirillales bacterium
CTGCGACCACGAGACGCCACAGCGACAGGCGGCCCAAAGCCAGGGCAAAAAAGCCGCCAGCAAGCAAGATAAGCGCACCCAAGGCCGGAACCGGGGCAATCGGCCTGAACAGGGCGCCTTCCACGTCGGGCCCCAAGGGGCCGCCCTGAACACCATTGATGACCCAAACGCTGAAACCGACGACAAGGGCCGCGAAAAATGACAGGCCGATGCGTCCTGTACGGGTCTCTGCCTTGGACGCGCAATCAATAATCTTGAATGTGGCGTGCGCAACGCTTAACGCAAACAGGAACGGCAGGACATAGATGCCGACGCCATACCAAAAAAAGGTGAGAATATTGCTCATTGCGATCCTAACCTCATGCGGCTGCCGTCGCGCGGTTTTTCAAAAACTCGGAAAAGTCATAATTTGCCATTGGTTTTGCATAGAAGTACCCCTGGCCCACGTCGCAATTCAGGGATTTTAGGAATCCTTCGTGGTCTGCGGTTTCGATTCCTTCGGCCACCACACCAAGGGACAGGTTACGCGCCATGCCGACAATGGTCGAAGCAATGGCGGCATCGTCGGCATCTTCGGTAATATGACGAACGAACGACTGGTCGATTTTCAGCGTATCAACGGGAAGCGTCTTCAGGTAGCTAAGGGAGGAATAACCCGTTCCAAAATCATCAATCGAAATCCGGATTCCCATGTCACGCAGTTTTGTCAACATGTCCAGGCTTTCCGCCATATCGTTCATCAGGGCGCTTTCGGTTATTTCCAGTTCCAGATAACGGGGATCAAGACCCGTTTCGCTCAATGTCTTCTGGATAAAGGGAATGAGGTTGTCCGATTCAAACTGACGACCGGACAGGTTGACCGCGACGGAAATATCCTTGAAGCCCGCATCGTGCCATGCCTTGGTATCCCGGCACGCGGTTTCCAGCATCCATTCGCCGATGGAAACGATCAGGCCCGTCTCTTCCGCAATGGGGATGAAGTCCACCGGAGATACCATTCCCATGGCCGGGTGTATCCAGCGCGCCAGCGCCTCCATGCCCTTGACCTTGCCCGTCTTAAGCTCGATCTTGGGTTGATAAAAGGCCTGCAACTGGTTCCTCTCAATGGCGTGGCGCAGCTTGCTTTCAAGATAATGGCGGTGTTCGACGCGATCCTGAATTTCCTTGGTGAAATGCCGACACGGCCAGCTTCCTTCATTCCGGCTCGCAAACATGGCCATACTCGCCGCCTTGATAAGGCGATAGGGTGTATCGCCGTCATTGGGAAACAGGCTTACGCCGATATCGGCGGACATGTTGATCTCATGGCCTCTCAAACTCAGCGGCGTGGATATGGCATCCGACAGCATTGCCGCCAGGCGTTCCGTGTTCTTTGTTTCGGTAGCGCCTGGAAGGGTCACGACATATTCGCCGGCACTCCAAAACCCGGCCACACCGGCATGACCAACGGTTTCCTCGAGCCTAGACCCTATGTCCCTGAGCAACATTTCACCCAGATCATGGCCCAGCGTATCGTTGATGCGTTGGTGATGGCGCAAGCTTAAAAAGAGGACCGCGCCGCATTTTTGATTTTCAATCGCCTTGTTCATATAAGACTGGATTGCCAAACGATTGGGCAGGTTTGTGACCAAGTCGTGATTGGCCAGGTGGCGTATCTGGTCTTCAGATTGCTTGCGATTGGTTACGTCACGAATCGTCGCAATGAAATGATGTTTGTCGCCTAAAACCACATCGCTGACCGTCATGTCGGCAAAGAAGAACAGGCCATCGCCCCGTATGGCGCGAACCTCGTGCTGCCCCAATTGGATTTCCTTGCAGCTTTCATCCATAAGGTCGCAAAAATTCGTTCCCGTTACTTCCGATGCAGAACGACGGAAAAGGCGCGCCGCAGCGGCGTTGAATGTCTCGATGCTCCCTGATTCATCCATCGTCACGATGCCGTCGGCGGCATTGTCCATAATGGCGGTAATGTGCTGTTCGCGCTTCAGAATCTCCATTGCCGATTGTTTTTTTGTCGACAGGTTGTGAATCTCGATAAAAAACGATGTTTCTTCCTTGTCACCGATGCGGCGGACCGCCATTTCCCCGTCCACCTGCCTGCCCTTCATGCTGGTCAGGATAATGGGCAAGGGCTCTTTCATGTCCGCCATGCTGGCCAGGGCTTCCCCGCTGTTTTCGAAGATTGCCGCATAATCAGGGTGAACAAAATCGATAAGCCGTGTTCCGACGAGAGGCAGGGTCGAGGGCGCGCCCAACATATGACTGCCTGCAGGATTGATAAACCTGATGACGCCTTCATGGACGATACAGATCATGTCCGGTGACAGCGTCACAAGGGATTCAAACTGGTCCCTGCTTTCCCGCACGCTCCGGATTGCCCGCTCAACGACGGCAGCCACGATCGCCATGATCATGACCA
>JAOUPW010000546.1 GCA_029879665.1 Rhodospirillales bacterium
GAGCCGCCCTTTTCCGAGAATGGAATGGTAAATGTGACTGTTTTGCCAGCCATATCGGCGGATGCGCCGGTGCCGGTCAGCATCAGAGCACTGGCCGCGACGGCCATTCCGAGACCGATCCGTTTCACGAAAGTGTTTTTCATCAATATTCTCCTTTGTTAAAGCCGACCGGGACGGATGTTGTCAGTTGGACATCCGTTTGAACGTTGCCGAAAGGAGAGTAGCGGTTCCCAATCGACGCCTCCCAGTGCGTGCGGGTTGTTGTTCTTTTTCGCGCGCCGGGTACAGTAATCGTATACTCTCGACTGATCAATTCACTATTATTTCCTTGTGATTTCTATGGTTTTTCCCCGCCGCCGTTTCGCCGGGCCTGTTTGGCCTAACCCTGAGCCCGCACCGCCTTGCCGGCGGAGGTGCCGGCGATTTTGCCGAACACCGATCCGGCCATGAGGCCGGTGCCGCCGGGGTAGTTGCGGTAGAAAATACCGCCTACCAGTTCCCCGCTGGCGAACAATCCGGGGATAGGCCGGAAATCCACGTCCTGCACCTGACCGTCGGTGGTGATGCGCAGGCCGCCGAAGGTGAAGGTGATGCCGCAGGTGATGGCATAGGCCTCGAAGGGCGGTTCGTCGATGGTGTTGGCCCAGTTGGACTTGGGAACTTCCAGGCCCTCGGTGCAACGGCCGTCCTTGACGTTGGGATTGAACGGAATGTCCGCGCGCACGGCGTCGTTATAGGCCTTGATGGTTTCTAGCGCCTGATTGGCGTTGACGTCGTCCATGCGCGAAACTAGTTCCTCGAGGGTGTTGCCGGTAACTTTCGTGACCTGACGAATTCGGTATTCGTCCCGCAGCAGGTGGATGACTTTTTTATCGAATACCTGCCAGGCGAACTGCCCTGGCTGTTCCAAAACCACCCGCCCGTATTTGGCGTAGGTGTAGTTGCGGAAATCGGCGCCCTCGTCGACGAAGCGCTTGCCGTCGCCGTTGATCATGATGCCGAAGGGGTAGCTGTGTTTCTGGAAATTATCGCCGACGGCGAGATCGCCGAACTCCGGCGCGTTCCGTTCCCAGCCCACCGCATGGCAACCGGACCAGTTGCCGTAGGGGCTGGCGCCGATCTCCAGGGCCATGCGGATACCGTCGCCGGTGTTGTAGGGCGTACCCCGGACCTTGGCCAGGTCCCAACCCGGCCCCAGGTAACGGGTCCGCCATTCCGTATTGGCCTGGAAACCGCCGGCGGCGAGCACCACGGCGGAAGCGTGGATATCGAAGGACTTGCCGTCCTGGCGCACCCGCACGCCGTGGACGCCGTCGTCGTCATGCAGCAGGCTGAGCGCCCGGCAATTGTAACGAATTTCGATGCCTTCCTGTTTGACGGAATTGGTCAGGGCCTCGACCAGGCCGGGACCGCCGCCCCAGGCTTCCACCGTGAGGCCGCCCCAGAACTTGAACTTGCCGTCCACCTTGAAGGCCTGACGGCCGTAGATGGGGACGAAGCGAATGCCCTTCGATTTCATCCACATGATGGTCGATTTGCTTCGGCGCACGAGCAGTTCGCAAAGATCAGGGTCGGTGCGGTATTCGGTGACGCGTCCCATATCGTCGAAAAACTGATCCTCGGTGTAGGTGCCGAAATCCGTGTTGGCGATTTCTTCCTCGGTCAGGTCCGGCATGAGTTCCTTGAGATCCTCGACGCCGTCATAGGCAAACCGGATCGCGCCGGCGGTGAAGCGGCTGTTGCCGCCGGACACATCCTCGGGAGCCCGTTCCAGGACAATGACGCTAGCCCCCTGTTCCCGCGCGGCGAGAGCCGCACAGAAGGCAGAATTTCCCGCTCCGACGACAATGACATCGGCCCGCAATTGATCGTTCATTAGAATTCTCCTTGGAAAGGCACTCTTTCAAGCATCTCAAATTTTTCAAGCATCTTTTGCCCCAATGCGTCAGACCCGAAACTTTCGCCAGATTTCGGTAAATACACATGGGGCTGATATGGATAAACACGAAGCGGTCATCATTCTTCCCATTTTGGAGGGGTCTTCAAGAGGTTTGCGACCACAATTGTGTTCGAAAAATAGAGGGCGATAGATATCGCCGTTTCCGCTCCGTCAACCGCCTGGACGTATTGCAGGGGCGGGTGATCTGGAATAGGCTACGCCCGCCTGCGCTTGAGCCATTAATATATTCGAAAGTCCGCCCCATGCCCGCTACCGACAAGGATGCCTGGTCCGCCAAGATCTTCAATCAACTGGTTGAAGCCGGGGTTTCCATCATCTCCTACATTCCCGATGCCGGCATCTCAAAGATTATTACCCTCGCCGAAGCCCATAATGAAGTCCGGGCGGTGCTGCTGACTTCGGAAGAGGAAGGGGTCGCAATTTCAGCCGGCGCTGACCTGGTCGGTAAGCGCACGGTTG
>JAOUPW010000548.1 GCA_029879665.1 Rhodospirillales bacterium
ACGGGCCAAAAGTTCGGATTTATCAAAAGGTTTTGTCAGGTAGTCATCGGCACCCGTTCCCAGGCCCTTAACTTTCTGTTCGGCTTCGGTCAGACCGGAAAGAATTAACACCGGCGTATGGACCTGAGCATCCCTGAGACGGCGTAAAACCTCGATGCCGTCCATGTCGGGGAGCATTAAATCAAGAACGATGATGTCGTAATCATAGAGCTTGCCGATTTCCAGGCCATCTTCCCCTGATCCCGTGGTATCGACAACCATTGATTCGGACTTCAGCATCATCTCGATGCTGAGTGACGTTGAAGGATCGTCTTCGACCAGCAGTACGCGCATTTTCTGGACCTCGGTCGTTAAAGAAAAAGGGCGTTAACCATGGTTAACATGGTAAGTGGAATACAATTGTTTCATAAATGCAAGCAAAGAAAAAAAGGATTTTGTTCAAGAATTTAAGTTTTACCAAACGTTAATCATTTGTTTACCATAATCAAGTCTTTGCTTTCTCTCTCTTTGTTCTGGATTTCTTTCTTTGAATTCGAATATTTCTAATATAATCAACGAGATAAATCACCTTCCCGATCACCGGGTTTACGGACGGGTCAGTGCGGTTGTTGGTCTGCTGATCGAGGTCAGCGGGGTTGAGGGTGCGCTGTCCATCGGGGATCATTGCAATATTATTGCCCGCAATGGACGAAATTTGCTCTGCGAGGTAATCGGGTTTCGCAATAACTTGGCCCTTCTTATGCCCTTCGGCCCGCTGGAAGGCATTGGTCTTGGCTGTGAGGTTGAAATCGGAGTCGCCGACCCGTCCATTTTTCCAGAAATGAGTTGGCTTGGTCGAGTCGTCAATGCCTTTGGCGAACCGGTAGATAACAAGGGGCCGATTCCCGCGGGTGCCGTACCCTACAAGGTTCATGCCTTGCCGCCGTCGGCGCACACCCGTCAGCGAGTCGGAGGTAAAATCGATTTGGGCGTGCGCGCCTTGAATGCTTTTTTGACTTGCTGCCGGGGCCAGCGCATGGGGATCTTTTCCGGCTCCGGTGTCGGTAAATCCATTCTGTTGTCCATGCTGGCCCGTCATACGGAAGCCGAAGTCAGCGTCATCGGCCTGATCGGGGAACGTGGCCGTGAAGCGAGAGAGTTCATCGAAGATGCCCTCGGCCCCGAAGGCATGGCCCGCAGTGTGGTGATTATTGCCACTTCCGATGAACCTCCCCTGGTCCGCCGTCAGGCAGCGTACGTCACCATGGCGATCTGCGAATTTTTTCGGGATCAGGGAAAAGACGTTCTTTGTCTAATGGACAGCGTCACGCGCTTTGCCATGGCGCAAAGGGAAATCAGCCTGTCTGCGGGCGAGCCCCCGGCCAGCAAGGGTTATACGCCATCGGTCTTTTCGGAACTGCCGAAGTTGCTGGAACGCGCCGGTCCCGGGCAAAAAGACCAAGGCAGCATCACGGGCCTGTTCACGGTTCTGGTGGAAGGCGACGATCATAACGAACCCGTGTCGGATGCCGTGCGCGGAATACTCGACGGACACGTGGTTCTTGACCGGGCAATCGCCGAACGGGGTCGATATCCCCCGATCAATATCCTGCGCAGCGTTTCCCGAACCATGCCGGCCTGTAACTCGGAAGAGGAAAACAGGATCGTCGAGCATGCCCGCAGGCAGGTTGCGACCTATGAAGATATGGCCGAATTAATCCGTCTTGGCGCCTACCGGGCCGGAAGTGACGCCAATGTGGACGAAGCGATCCGCTTTTACCCGGAGATCGAGAATTTTCTGCGTCAGGATAAAGATGACAAGACGGACATCAAGAGTTGCTACCGGATGCTCAGTGAGATTCTCAATATGGCCCAGTCCGGCGATGAGAACGCCGCCGATCAGTCGGCATCGGGGGCGGCCCCCGCCGGGGAAGCTTCCATGCAGTTCGGCGCGGCTCAGCCCATCGGCGCGCCGCGACCGAATCCGGACGTGAACAAAGACTCTCAGGAAGGAGCGTAATCGGTGGCTCGGGATTTACACAGCCTGATCAGGCTGCACGAGTGGCGGGTGGAAGAACACCGGCGCAAGCTGGGCGATCTTCTTCGTTTCCTGCATGATCTGGAAAATCGCGCTAAGCTGCTGGAAGCGGAAATTGTCCATGAACAGAACGTCGCCCAGTCTTCTCCCGAAGAAGCGGGAAGGGGCTATGGTCAATATGCAGAGGCGGCCATCGACCGCCGGCATCGTCTCGCCGAATCCATTGCCCAAAGCCAGGATGAAGTTGTCGCCGCCCGGGAGGAATTGAACAAGGCCTACCGTGAACTGAGAAAATTCGAACTGGCGCAGGCCAGCCGGGACAAACGCGAAGCCCTGGAAGAACTTCGCCGGGAACAGGCTGTTCTTGATGAAGTCGGCATGCGCACGCACATGCGGAA
>JAOUPW010000040.1 GCA_029879665.1 Rhodospirillales bacterium
CCGTCCGAATTCGGGATCGACCCAGTTGGCGCCGCGACCAGGATGCGGCTTCGTGCCCGTTTTGATGTTTTTGACAAGCTTCCGTTCGACGGTGTCGATGACGGAAATCGTGTCACGGGCGTTGGCCGCAACCAGGAAGTAGCGTTTTGTCGAATCCCACCCGCCGTCGTGGAGGAAACGTTCGGCGTTGATCTTGGTTTCGGTGATCGTACCGCTGTCGAGCTTGCTGTAATCGACCAACAGGACGACACCGGTTTCTTTCAGGTTAAGAACCCACTCAGGCGCGTGATGCGAGGCAACGATCGACGCAACTCGCGGTTCGGGATGGTATTCGTTAGTGTCATAGGTGTACCCCCGGGTACCGACGACCTTGATCGGCTCAAGCGTGTCGCCCTTCATGACCACGTAGTGGGGCGGCCAGTAGTCGCCGACCACGGCGTATTTATCCTCAAATCCCTTAAATTTGCTGGTATCGATGGAACGGGCGTCGAGACCGGTCCGAACTTCGGAGACCAGGTTGGGCGGGTCGGCCCACATGTCCATCATGGTCGCCTTGCCGTCGCGGCCGATGGCGTACATGTAACGGCCGGAGGCCGAGGTGCGCAGAATATGTGTGGCAAACCCTGAAGGAATGGTGTTGAGAACCTTCTTGGTATCACCGTCGATGATCGCGATCTGGCCTTTATCCCTAAGAACCACGCCGAAGTAGTTCTGCCAGTTTTTGCCCTTGGGCGGAGATGTAGGCCGCTTGTCGACCGGAACGTGGACCTTCCAGGAAGCCTTCATCTCCTTCATGCCCCACTCGGGCGGCATCGGAGCCTTATTCTGGACGAACTTCGCCATCAACTGGGTCTGAGCGCGGGTCATGAACCCATCCTTGCCCCAGCCCGGCATACCGGCGTCAGTGCCATCGAAAAGGATCTTTTCCAACGCCGCCAATGTTTTCAAGCGGGTCTTCTCGGGCGTGATGTTCGGCCCGGTGGCGCCTTTTCTCAAAGCCCCGTGGCAACCGGAACAACGGTCAAAATAGATGTGTTGCGCGTCCTTGAACTCTTTATCGGTCAAGGTCGGAACAGGTTGCAATTTCTTTTCTTGCGCAACTACTGCAGTCCCGCTCGTCATTACAAAACCGGCCAGCGCCAGTATCGTAATGCCTATAAGTCTCTTCATGGGTTGATCCTCCTTTTGAGGGCACTAGCAAAAAAATGAGAAATACCGGCCTGTGAATAGTAACACAGGAATTGTGGTTATACTCGATTAGACGGCGCGCCGACTTGACGTTCGTTAATCGAAAGGGATTAAATTCACCGGTCATGGAAAAACCGCGTGAGTGAACTAAGGAGGGATCAATGCAATCACCTTGGACCGGAAAAAAGAGGAGAAAGGAGGCTCATTTTCCCATTTCCACCTCCGCTATTTCTTTTAATTCCTTGATTACAAAATGTTTATTTCTTGCATTGGTGTTGTATTCAGATCTCCCAGCGAGAGCGGAAGAACCACATCGTATTCCCGACGCCCCAGCCGATTTCCTCGCCATGAAAAATCCCATTGACGCAGGTCAAGTGGACAAGACTTTTCTCAAAAAAACCGCCCGCCTCTACAAAAGGAAATGCAGCAATTGCCATGGTGAAAATGGGGATGGAAAAGGCTCAAAAGCTGAGTTTTTCCAGATCAAGCCCGCCGCTTTCAGCAAGCCGGGGTATCTCAAGCAAAGGAAAGACGGACAGCTTTTCTGGATTTTGAAAAATGGTAGCCCCGGCACGGAAATGGAAGCCAAGGGGCCCGGCTCCCGCGACAATTTCTCCGAAGAGGAGCTCTGGAGCCTGATTGTCTACATCCGGAGCGCCTTCACCCGATAGTAGCGGTCATTTCCATTCTTTTGGGAAGTCCGCCTCAAGCGCCTCGCGTAATTCCTGCCGCCATGCCGGAAGGGCGGGCTCCGCCGAAGCCTCATGGATCACCCCCAACTCATGCTGGGCGCCGGCGTGCCCCTGATCGGCGGCTTTACGGAACCACTTCAGGGCCTGTTCGTGATCGACCTCGACTCCCTTGCCCCCTTCGTAAATTCTTCCCAGGCTGAATTGCGCCTCGGCGTATAACCCCTTCTCGGCGGCAATCGTATAATAGCCGATTGCCTTTTCGTAGCTGTCCTCGACACCCCTCCCCTTTTCATGCATCAGGCCGAGCAGGGTTTGCGCGCCTGCGTGCCCCTGATCGGCGGCCTTGCGCAGCCATGCCGCGGCAGCCTTGTAATCCTTGGCGGCCAAACGGCCCTTATAGTAGCGCCTGCCCAATATCCACTGGCCCCCGGCATGACCGAGTTCCGCTGCCTTGATAAAAGAGGCAAGGGCTTTCTTCCCGTCTTTATTAACGCCGATTCCATTCTCGTGGAAAAAACCCAAGTAGACCCACGCCCCGGCATGGCCCCGGTCCGCCGCTTTCCGTAGCCATTCCTCGGCCTTTCTTCCGTCTTCATCGGCGCCTGCGCCGGTGAAGAGCATGTCTCCCATCAGAAATTCAGCGGTGACGCTTCCTTGCGCCGCCGCCTTACGCAGCCATGCCGCCGCTTTCTCTCCGTCTTTATCGACGCCGGAACCTTTGTTGTAGAGAGCGGCCAGCATCACTTGGCATCTGGTTTCGCCGGCCATGGCGTCCTTAACACAGGCATTGAATGCTTCCTTGAATTGCTGCCGGTCATGAGACCCTTCCGCCCTCTCGTAATCGGCCAGGGCGGGAAAAGCCGAAATAAGCACCAGAAAAGCGAAGATTCCGCGAACAACCATCTGTAAATTTTCCATCCTCAATGATTCCCTAAGATAATTACCTAGAGATTCTGATCCGCCGTTTGACATCGATCAAAGGTTATTCGGTGTCAAACATGTAAAGTATGTTAAGAAAATATTGCTATTTCTCAAGGGTCTTTCAGGATTTTTTATGATTATGGGATATGTACACCTTGCTGACCCGGGTGAGGAAAAACGTTAAAGGGAAACACATTTATGAATGATAGTCCGCGTGTATACTTGGTCGGGGCCGGCCCCGGCGATCCTGAGCTTCTGACCCTAAAGGCCCTTCGTCTTTTACAAGAAGCCGACGTCGTTGTTTACGACCGTCTGGTTTCTCCGGAAGTTCTCGATCTGATCCCGACCGGCACTTCCAAGATTTATGTCGGCAAGGCGACCAACAACCACACCATGCCCCAGGACGAGATCAACAAGCTGTTGGTCAAGCTTTCTCAGGCTAGGCACCGGGTGGTTCGCCTCAAAGGTGGAGATCCATATATCTTCGGCCGCGGCAGTGAAGAAGCCCTGGAACTAATTCGGCTCGGCATTCCGTTCGAAGTCGTGCCCGGCATTACCGCGGCCTCGGGTGCGGCGGCGGTGGGAATACCGCTGACCCACCGGCAACTCGCCACCGGCGTTCGTTTTGTCACCGGCCATTGCCGGGAAGACCTGCCCCTGGACCTAAATTGGGACAGCCTCGCCGATCCCGATACCACCCTTGTAATCTACATGGGAATGGCAAATTTAAAGGAAATCAGCGACAATCTGGTCCGGGCCGGGCTGGAGGCGTCGACCCCGGCGGCAGCCGTGTCCCGGTGTTCCCTGCCCGACCAGAAGGTCTGTCTTGCGACCCTTGGCTCGCTGGCGGACCGTGTCGTTGAAACCGGTCTCAAGGGACCGGTCCTAACACTAATCGGCAAGACCGTCGGGCTGGCCGGCGTTCTCGCCCCTGAATTGGGTTTGCTTTATGACGAAAAGGACGGCATGGAAAAGATTGGCTGAGGCCGCCTTCTACAGTGCCGCGCTCTTGGCCTTGCCCGGAGCGGCCCTGGCTGATCCCGATTCTTCCCGTCAGAAAAACCTGATCTACCTCCTCGTCCAGGATTGCGGATCGTGTCACGGCATGACCCTGAAGGGCGGCCTCGGCCCTCCCCTTCTACCGGACAGCCTGGAAGGCAAGAACGCCGATGATCTTGCCGACATTATCATTAACGGAATTCCCGGGACGCCAATGCCGCCATGGGCTTTTGAAATATCACTTCAAGACGCCATCTGGTTGGCGCAGCGCATGAAGGAAGGGATTCCCCGTGACAGATAAACTGAAAATACGTCAGCCTCTTTCTTCGATCCCGACCCTTTTTCTAAATCTGGGCTTAGTTCTGGCCCTGGGACTTGTACTTTCCGGATGCATCTCCACGGCGCGGGGAACCGGCGATCTGGGCCTAATTATTGAACGCGCCGACGGCGCTATCCAGATCATTGAAACTACTTCCCGGACAAAGCTATACGAAATTGATGGCCTTGGTGACCTGTCTCATGCCTCGGCTGTTTTTTCCAGGGACTCGCGTTATGCCTTTATCTTCGGGCGCGACGGCGGTCTGACGAAAGTAGATCTCTTGACCGGTAAAATCGTCAAGCGAGTCATCCAGGGCGGCAACAGTATCGGCGGTGCGATTTCCCAGGACGGAAGTCTGGTCGCCGTTTCCAATTACAAGCCGGGCGGGGTAAAGGTTTTCGATTCCGCCACCCTCAATCTCGTTGCCGACATTCCCGCCACCTACGGCAACGGCGAGCGATCAAAAACCGTTGGCTTGGTAGATGCACCGGGACAGAAATTCATTTTCACTCTTTACGATGCCAGTGAAATCTGGATCGCCGATCTCAGCGACCGGAATATCCCGGTCATCACCAAATTCAAAAACATCGGCAAACTTCCCTACGACGGACTGCTGACGCCGGATGGACGCACCTATATCGCCGGCCTGTTCGGGGAAGACGGTCTTGCCATGATCGACCTGTGGCATCCGGAAGGCGGCGTACAACGCATCCTCAACGGCTACGGCCGAGGCGAGAAGCCTCTGCCTGTTTATAAGATGCCTCACCTGGAAGGCTGGGCCGCAGCGGGCGACCTGATGTTCCTGCCCGCCGTCGGCCGACATGAAGTCCTCATCGTCGACCGCGCCAGCTGGAAGGAAGTAGGACGCATTCCCGTTCACGGGCAGCCTGTATTTGTCGTCGCCCGCCCCGATGGACGGCAGGTTTGGGTCAATTTCGCGCATCCCCTAAATAATGTGGTGCAGGTAATTGATGTTCCCTCTCGCCGGATCGTCAAATCGTTTAATCCCGGCCCGGCAGTCCTCCACATTGAGTTTTCGCCCCGCGGCGAACAGGCCTGGGTCTCCGTCCGCGATAGGGATATGGTTCAGGTTTACGATACCCGGACGCTGTCGGTTGTAACGACCTTGAAAGCAAGAAAACCCAGCGGAATCTTCCTGTCCGCCCGCGCCCACCGGTTAGGGCTGTGATGGGAAAAGTTAAAATGAATAACTTGGAAAAAAAGCTGCTTGACGACTTTCAAAGGGATTTTCCCCTGACGCCGACCCCCTATGCCGACATCGCGCAACGGCTGAACGTGGACGAGGGAACGGTACTTGCTGAATTCTCCCGCTTGGCATCCGAAGGCACCCTCAGCCGTATCGGTGCCGTCGTCAAGACGGGGACGGTCGGCGCCAGCACCCTTGCCGCTCTTGCCGTGCCTGAGGACCGCCTTGAAGAAGTTGCCGATTTGGTGAGCGCCTATGTCGAGGTCAATCACAACTACGAACGGGAACATGCCTATAACCTGTGGTTCGTAGTCACCGCCGGCGACCAGGATAAAATTAAAGCCGTCATTGAAGACATCGAACGGCGCACCGGACTTTCTGCGCTTAACCTGCCGATGATCGAAGATTATCACCTGGATCTGGGGTTCAAGCTGCAATGGAATTGAATGCACGTGATCTTGCTTTGATTGAAGCCATCCAGGGTGGGCTGCCTCTGACGACGCGCCCCTATGCCGCCGTCGGCACCAATATCGCCATGCCGGAAGATGAGGTTATCGCGCGTCTACGGGCGATGATTGACGGCGGCGTTATCCGGCGCTTTGGCGTCATCGTTCGCCATCGGGAGCTTGGATATCGCGCCAATGCCATGGTGGTCTGGGACGTTCCCGATAACTTGGTCGCTGAACTGGGGCAATGCATGGGCGAATTTCCCTTCGTCACCCTCTGTTATCAACGGCCCCGGCAATTGCCGGACTGGCCCTACAACCTGTTTTGCATGATCCACGGCTCGGATAAAGCGGTCGTTCTGAACCAAATCGAGCACGTAATTTCTGCCTGCGGTCTGCAAGACATCTCCCATGACGTTCTGTTCAGCCGCCGCCGTTTTAAACAACGCGGGGCTCATTACGGAAAACTGACGGGAGACGCTGCCTGATGGATTCCGTTGACCGCGCCATCATCAACGAATTGCAGGGTGGTTTCCCCCTGAGCCCACAGCCTTATGCCGAGGCCGCGCGCAAAATGGGCCTTTCCGAAGACGTCCTGATCGGGCGCCTTGAAATGCTGTTGGCGGAAGGTATCCTCACCCGTTTCGGCCCCATGTTTCATGCGGAAAGGATGGGCGGCGGCCTGACCCTTGCCGCCCTGCAAGTGCCGGAAAAGGATTTCGACAGGATCGCGGAAATCGTCAACGGCTTTCCCGAAGTCGCCCATAATTATCAACGCGACCATAAGCTCAACATGTGGTTTGTGGTCGCCACCGAACGGGCGGACAGAATCGCTGAAGTCATCGCCGAGATCGAGGAGAAAACGAGGCTAAACGTTCACAACATGCCTAAGATCGAGGAGTTCTATGTTGGTTTGAGGTTTGAAGCATGACCTCCATAACCGTCCCAACCGCATCCGAAAATATTGCCCTCGACCCCATCGACCGCCGCATCATCAAGGCAAGTCAGGAGGGGCTGCCCCTTGTTCCCCGCCCCTACCAGGCCCTAGCCCGGAATTTAGGCATTGATGAAAGCGACGTGATCGGACGCATGGAACGAATGCTCGAGACCGGCGTGATTCGGCGCATTGGCGCCGTACCCAACCATTACAAACTGGGTTACGCCGCAAACGGTATGTCGGTGTGGGACGTTCCCGACGATAAGGTGGAAGTTCTGGGTCCGGCCATCGGACGCCTGGACTTTGTCAGCCATTGCTATCACCGCCCCCGGCATCTTCCCGATTGGCCCTACAACCTGTTCGCCATGGTCCATGGCTATAACCGGGACGAAGTCGAAAACCATGCCAGGGATATCGCCAACTTGCTGGGCGAAGCCGACCATGGCCATAATATTCTCTACAGCACACGCATTCTCAAAAAAACCGGACTCAGGCTGACTGACTGAAGGATACAAGTTTATGTTCCGCCTATCACAATTCATGAGAGAACTCGATCATCCTACCGCGATAGGCCCGCATCGGGACCTGCCGGGGCCGGTGGTTATATGGAATCTTATCCGGCGCTGCAATTTGACCTGTAAGCATTGTTACTCGATTTCCGCGGACAAGGATTTCTCAGGCGAACTTTCCACCGACGAGATTTATGCGGTCATGGACGACCTGAAATATTTTCATGTTCCGGTTCTGATTTTATCGGGTGGCGAGCCGCTGTTGCGTCCGGATATTTTTGATATTTCCCGTCGCGCCAAACAAATGGGATTTTACACCGGACTCTCCTCCAACGGCACTTTGATAGATCAATCGATGATCGGCGAGATCACTGATATCGGGTATGATTACGTCGGCATCAGCATCGATGGGCTCCGGGAAACCCACGACGTCTTCCGTCGTAAGGAGGGCGCCTTCGAAGCCTCCCTCAAAGGCGTCCGTTTGTGCAAGGAACGCGGAATCAAGGTCGGCCTGCGCTTTACCATGACCCAGGACAATGTCCATGAACTGCCGGACCTTCTTGATCTGATGGACCGGGAAGGCGTTGACAAATTCTATCTGTCACATCTGAATTATGCCGGGCGCGGTAATCACAACCGTAAGGATGATGCCCTGCACTTGATGACCCGGAAGGCCATGACCCTTCTGTTTGACAGGGCGTATGACTACCAACAGAAAGGCGAAGACATAGAAATCGTCACCGGTAACAACGATGCTGACGGTGTCTTTCTGCTGCAATGGGTTCACAACCGTTTTCCCGAAAAGGCACACCATATCCATGCCAAGCTGGTGCAATGGGGCGGCAACGCTTCCGGCGTCAATGTCGCCAACATTGATAACCTGGGGAATGTTCATCCCGATACCATGTGGTGGCACCATGATCTGGGCAACGTCCGGACGCGGCCGTTTTCCGACATCTGGATGGACACCTCCGACCCCCTGATGGCCGGCCTGAAACTGCGCCCCCGTCAGGTCGGCGGGCGTTGCGGGAGCTGCCGACATTTCGATATTTGCGGCGGCAATACCCGCGTCCGCGCCGACCAGATTTGCGGCGACCCTTGGGCCGAGGATCCGGCCTGTTACTTAACGGACCAGGAAATCGGCTACGATGGAAGCGAACGGCGACTCACGGTCACGCCCTTTTCCGCCCGCAAGCGGAACAGGAAATCGGCTTAAATTTATGCACCGTATATTTTTGAAATTAGCATCCGGCGTCATTGCCGCCGCCTTGGCAAGCTCGGCCGGCGCGAGCCCCCCGTCCGCCGAGCAGGCCCAAGCCCTGTTCGCCACCCATTGCGCCGTATGCCATGGCAGCGACCGCCTAGGCGTCACCGGCCCTGCCCTGCTGCCGGAAAGCCTGTCGCGTCTGCGCAAGAATAAAGCCATCGCGACCATCACCAACGGACGTCCCGCAACCCAGATGCAGGGATTTTCGAAAACGCTCACGGGGGATGAAATCGCCGCCCTCGTCGGCCTGATTTATACGCCGCTTCCCAATATACCTGATTGGAGCCCCGAGCGAATGGCAGCTTCGCATCAAGTCTTCAATCCACTCGAAACCCTTCCCGATAAGCCTCAACACAAAGCAGATCCCCTAAACCTGTTCACCGTGGTCGAAACTGGAGACCACCATGTGACCATCCTGGACGGCGATACGTTCGAGCCCCTCTGGCGGTTTCCTTCACGCTTCGCACTGCATGGCGGCGCAAAGTATTCCCCCGACGGTCGTTTCGTTTATCTGGCGTCCCGCGATGGCTGGGTCAGCAAGTATGATCTGTTCAGTTTCAAGCCGGTCGCCGAGATCCGAATCGGCATTAATACCCGGAACATCGCAGTTTCCGCGGATGGGCGATATGTCATGGCCGGGAACATGCTGCCTCATACATTGGTCGTTCTGAATGCGGAAGATCTCAGCATCAATAAAATTATTCCCGTTGTCGGCGACAAGGGAAAAACATCCCGGGTCAGCGCCGTTTATACCGCGCCGCCGCGCAACAGCTTCATTGCCGCCCTCAAGGATATTCCTGAAATCTGGGAAATGTCCTATACGGACAATCCCGAGCCGGTGGCCCGTGGTTATGTCCACAACTATCAACACGGCATGGAGGAAGGTGCCTTC
>JAOUPW010000549.1 GCA_029879665.1 Rhodospirillales bacterium
GGTCGGGGTCGGCGCATGAACCATGGAATCGAGCATCTGGGTCGCCACCACCACCGGAATGCCCGAATAACGGCAGGCGCGGACAATCCGTTTTTGCAGCGCCGGAACATCTTCCGGCGGCACCTCAACGCCCAGATCGCCACGCGCAACCATGACCGCATCGGAAATATCGACAATTTCATAAAGATGTTCAATGGCTGCGGGCTTTTCCAGCTTGACCATAATGGCGGCGCGACCGCCGATTATCTTGCGCGCTTCCGAGACGTCTTCCGGCCTTTGCACAAAGGACAAGGCAATCCAGTCAACGCCGAGGCCAAGGGCGTATTCCATGTCGTCCAAATCTTTTTCAGTTAACGACGACACACCGAGGATCACGCCCGGAACATTCACCCCCTTGTGGTCCGATAATTCGCCCCCCGTCATCACCCGGGTTTCGGCAAAATCAAGGCCGCATTCAACAATGTTGAGCCGCACCTTGCCGTCGTCGAGAAGCAGATCCGTCCCCGGCTTGAGAGCTTCGAATATTTCCGGATGGGGCAAGGGCGCGCGGTTGGAATTTCCGGGTTCATCCGAAAGATCGAGACGGAAGCTGTCCCCTACGTTTAAATGAACGGAGCCGTCCTTGAATTCCCCGACACGAAGTTTGGGCCCCTGCAGATCAGCAATGATGCCGATCGGGCGATCGAATTCCTTCTCCAGATCCCGAATGATATCGAATCGCTTCTTGTGATTTTCGTGGGAACCGTGTGAGAAATTGAGGCGAAAGACATCTGCGCCCGCCTCAAACAGGGAGGCGATTTCCGCACGAGTGGAAATCGCGGGGCCCAGGGTGGCGATGATTTTCGCATTTCTTCTTCTTCGCATGACGAGACCATAGGCATGGATTCAAAGGGGAGCCAGACAATAATCGCCCGGCCCGTTATTTCGATTTTACAGCCACGATAGCGCGAAAATCGTTAACATTTGTCTGAGTCGGCCCGGTAATCACCAGATCGCCCAGAGCGTCGAAATAACCGTAGCCGTTATTATCATCCAGATAAGCCCTTGCGTTAAGGCCCATGGCTTCGCCGCGGGCAAGCGTGTCCGGCCGGATGATGGCACCGGCGTTATCTTCGGTTCCATCGATACCGTCGGTATCGCAGGCTATGGCCGTAATATCCGGATGGCCGTCCAGGGACAAAGCCAGGGCAAGAAGAAATTCCGTATTCCTTCCGCCGCGCCCATTACCCCGGACCGTGACCGTGGTCTCGCCCCCGGAAAGCAAAACGAGGGGACCGTCCTGGGCGGCCTTGCGTGCGGTTTCCGCCATATTCCGAGCAACGTCACGGGCTTCGCCTTCAATACTGTCGCCGAGCATGATCGGTTTCACGCCGGCCTTGCGGGCGACGTTAGCGGCTGCCTCCAATGCCTGTTTCGGCGTCGCCACCAAGATGGTTTCGGCCCTGGACAATTTCTCGGTACCCGGTTTGGGGGTCTCGTCCCGGCCTTCCCGCATATGCCTGGCAACCGCGGGCGGAAGATCAATCCGGTATTTTTCCAGTATCGCCCGGGCGTCAGCGAAAGTGGTTGGATCGGCGACGGTGGGGCCGGACGCGATAACCGACGGATCGTCGCCGGGAACATCGGAAATGGCCAGCGTCACCAGTTTCGCCGGATAGGCCTCCGCCGCCAGACGTCCACCCTTGATCGCCGAAAGATGCTTCCTGACGCAGTTCATTTCATCGATGGCGGCGCCGGATTTCAGCAATCCCTCATTGACCGCGCGTTTGTCTTCCAGGGTAAGTCCGCTGGCCGGCAGACTGAGAAGAGCGGACCCGCCGCCGGAAATAAGGCACAGCACCAAGTCGTCCTCGCTGAGCCCCCTGACCATATTGAGGATGCGTCCGGCGGCCGCTTCGCCGGCCAGATCGGGAACCGGATGGGAGGCTTCAACGACCTCGATCAACCGGCAGGGAACGCCGTGGCCATAGCGGGTAACGACCAGTCCTTCTATTTGGCCTTCCAGGGAGGCTTTAGGGGAACAGGGCCAATTATCCTCCACCGCCCGCGCCATGCTGGCGGCAGCCTTGCCGGCGCCGACGACGATGGTTCTGCCCTTGGGCCTGGGTGGCAAATTCGGTGGAACATTCAGGGCCGGTTGCGCCGCCTTGATCGCAGCCTCGAACATGGCCATCAGCAATTGGTCCGACATTTCGGGGTTTTTTCGGTTTCGGTTAATATAAGATCATTGAAAGCTATAATATGGACGGGCCTAAATCGACCCCTAAATATTGTACTTTCATGTGCCTGAACCGTAGGATCGGGCCTTCCGGGGATGTGTATGGCCCATTGGTTTTTTGATTTTAACCTGACTTTGGCTTGATTTTTAGCATGTTTAAATTCATCTCCGATGCATTCCTGTCAATTTTCCTT
>JAOUPW010000550.1 GCA_029879665.1 Rhodospirillales bacterium
ACCAGATCGGCTTCCGCCGTCCGCGCGAAGGCGGCTTCGACCACTTTCCGGACGGCGGATGCATCTTCAGGCGTTTCTTCGCGAATGATCATATTGCCCTGCCCTCGGAACCCATTACCCGGCTTTGGCGTCGCGGAGGATTCCTAAGAAATTGCCGCCGAAGATGATCACCGCGCCGATCAGGACGAAGACGTCCAGGGTTTCGTTGTAAAAGACGAATCCGATTAGCGCCGCCAGCGGCAGGCGAAGGAAATCCAGTGGGATCACCACCAAGGCATCCGCCAGGACAAAGGCCCGGGTGAGGCAGTAATGGGCGGTCAACGCGGTAACCCCGACCACGCCCAGCCACGGCCACAGGGCCGGCGACGGCGTCACCCAGTCGAACAGCGACGGCACCAGCCCCAAGGGAAGCTGGACCACGGTCATGTAGAACAGGATGGTAATCGGGGGATCGGTGCGGCTTAGCAATTTGGTCATGATGTAGGCCAGGGCGTATCCGCCGGCGGCCATCAGCACCGCCAGGGAAGCCAGACTGACCGGGACCATGCCGGGACGGAGGATAATCAGGGTTCCCGTGAAGCCGATGGCGATGGTGGCAACCCGGACCGCCGTGACCCGTTCGCCCAACAGAAACGGGGCCAGGCAGGCAACCCAGATGGGAATGGTGAATTCAAGGGCGAACACCTGCGCCAGCGGCAACAGGGAGATGCCGTAGAACCAGCCAAACTGGCCCACATAGTGGGCAAGGTTGCGGGTAATCTGCAATATGGGGCGCGCCGTTCTAACCTGCCCCCATCCCGTTTTCGACAGGATGACGGAAATAATCGCCAGGCCGATCAGGCTGCGGAAAAACAGGATTTCAAAGGTCGACAATTCCTGCGACAGTTCGCGGCCGGAAATCGCCATGATCATGAATGAGACCAAAGTGCCCGCCATCCACAAACTGGCCATCAGCGCGGGTGCTCTTGTCTTGCTTGGCGTCATGTATCCGCTTTCAAGGGCCGGGCTCTACTTGCGCACGACCAGCAATATTCCCACCGCGACCAGCACCGCGCCGATAAAGTGATAGAAATATAATTGTTCACCGAGAAAAACGATCGCCAGTGCGCTGCTGAACACCGGCATCGCGTTAAGGAAAATGGCGGCGCGGTTGGGGCCGACCGCGTGGTTGCCGGCGTTCCACATAAGAAGCGCAAACACGGACGTAAACAGCGAAAGAACGAAGACGGACATAAACAGCGTCTCATCGAACGGCACAGCGCGGATGAATATGGTTTCCCCCACATAGAACGGAAGGATCAAAAAACTTCCCAGCGACAAGATGACAAACAAAGCCGTTGGCACGCCAAGCTGGCCGGGGATTTTCCTCAGGTTGATGGCATAGATCGCGTAGCCCACCGTCGCCAGCACCACCAGCAGGTCGCCGATATTGAAATCGAGGCCGGCGACCACCCGCCAGTCGGCTCCCGATACCATGGTCAGGACGCCGGCCATGGCGGCGATAATGCCGAAGACTTGAACCATCCCCATTTTTTCGCGCACCACGATCCACACCATCAGCGCCGTCATCGTCGGTTGGGTGGCGTTGAGCAGCGCCGCGTTGATCGCGGTCGTGAAATTTACCGCGACGAACAAAAGCGTGCTACTGGTTAAAAGAAGCGCGCCCTGCAATGAAAGCATACCGAAACTTTGCTTGATCAACGGCGCACAGCGCACAACATCCTTCCACACGAACGGCAGCAACATCATTGCCGCGATAAACCAGCGCCAGAAGGAAAGCCCGACCGGCGGAATGGTGCCGTGAACGCCGCGACCGATAACGATGCCGATCGACCAGAAAAACACGGTCGCCGTGATGAACAGATAGGCAGTGGCGGGGCTGACCGTGGCCCGGGCGTGAGGTGCGGCCGATGAAGGGGAAGGCTCGGTCATGGAAGGGCCAACATTAATCCGCGTTCGGGAGGTCAGAGCAGGTCAGAATTTCGCCAGCGCCGCTTCAATTTCCGGCAATCCCGACCACAAGTCAATGCGTTGGGCCTCATCCCGCAGGCGCAAAAGGGTCGCCTTAATCCCTTCCTCGCGCGCTCCGCGGCCAACCGCCGTCAGAGCGCGACAACGGTCAATACGAAAATCGCTCCAGGGCGTAGGCTCATCGCGCGCAAAATTTTCCAATGCCAACGCGAAACGCTCCGCCTCGTCCCATTCTTCCGCCTTGAGGCAGGCATCGATGGCATCGCGGTAGAACCAGAAATAATTGTGACCTACACACCCTTCCTTTAACAACCGCTCGGCTTCAGCAAACGATTTGCGGCGCGTTTCAGGATCATCGCTGACCAAGGCGAGGATTCCATACGTATAAGGTCCGCTGAAGGTTTTCCCGACCGCTTCGTAAATCTTAAGCGCTTGTTCGA
>JAOUPW010000553.1 GCA_029879665.1 Rhodospirillales bacterium
CGATCATGTCAGCGCCGAATTCGATGGCATCGCTGATGGAGGTGCGCTGGCCGTAGGTCAGCGGCGCCTTCAACAGCGCATCGGCGAAAGCCTCGGCGCTGTTGCGGTCGGAGATGATCCGCCAATCGATGACGGTCTTGATAAAGCCCGCGCTTGAATAATCCATATAGGCGACGCCGATGCGGCGCAGGAAACCGGATTGAATGGCGCGGATGACGTTTTCGTCGCGGAAGGCGGCGGCGATGCCTTCACGCTGCAGACGAGCTTCGTCCTCGTCGATGCTGCGCGAAACATCGGTGGCGATGACCAACTCGAGGTCGACGGACTCCGCCGCCCCCGCCGGCAGGGCGGAAAGAAAGAACAGGACGCCGAAAACAAGAAAAGCCGGGATCTGAAGCCCCGCCCTTCCCCGTGACGGCGCCCGGAAAAAACCGGGTAAACTCATCATATGCGGGACAGACACAGTTTCAGTAATCCGTCCCATTATATTTTATTGCCGGCGCCGGACATATCACTTTCAGGTGACACCTGCACCGACGGGTGGCGGCGGCGGCCCGGAGGATTTAGCTCTTTGGAATGATTGGGAATTATCGGGAAACCGATGGGGAAGAAAATTGGTGGGCGCACCAGGACACGAATCCGGGCCCCGCTCATGCCCGCTAACCTTTCAGAAATTGAAAGCCCGCACTGCGGCGGTCCGCCGGGCGAGAGATCTTGATCGGCCCGGCAATTTTCAATCGTTTATATTTTCCGGGAGAGCGCCCGGACAGAAAAAAGACAATCTGCAAAGGCGCCAGCCGCCAATAGCCTCATTGTAGCCCTCGGCGGCCAGCGGTTCTTTTCAGCCCAAGCCCGGCCACCAGGACGCTTCCGGAAACGGTACGTAGAACACGTACAAGAAGATCAAATAAGCCACAATGCAGGACAAAAGTGGCACGACCAAAGCGAGTTTCATGTTGCGGCGCGTTTTGTCCTGCGTCAGGTAGATTGTTGTCAGTGACACCATGAGAAAGCTGGATAGCCAGAACCCGAGGCCGTACATCACGAACATATAGACAAGCACGATCACTAAGAACACGAGCACGTCGACGTAGGAAATCCGCTCTTCCCGGGCCAGATGAACGATGTCCGGGGCGTGTTTCATAATTGCCGCAAAAACAACGCGCGCAGCCAGAGCCACGGCAACCCCAAGAACAAGGTAGTTGGCCAGACGGGGAAATATCCAGTCCTTGGCATCAGCGTTGGAGTCGACCGAAAACACTGCACCAATGCCAAACAGGACCAGGGCGGTCAGGAGGTCTCGGTCTAATAATCTTCGCATGGCTGCTTCCTACTCCGTTTCATCCGGGGTCGCCGGCCGACCCCCGGCCGCTGCGCCCGCGCGTTCCTGCGCCCGATCTTTCCAGCGTGACCATACGACCAAGGAAATTGAAACAACCGTGATCGTGATGAGTATGATGTTGATCGTACCGGTGAAGAAGACCCTGCCGACTGAAGTTGCGTCGGCGATGTACATGGCCTGCACTAGTGAAGGTTCAATGATGGGGCCCAGAATCAAACCCAGACCGATCGGGCCGGGATGGAAGCCCAGCCGCTTGACCAGGAAAACGAACACGCCAATCCCAAGCATGATGTACACATCGAAGATATTGTTTCGGATCGCATAGGCTCCGATCGTGGCCAACAGCATGATCAGGGGGGCCAGAAGACGCAAGGGGATGCGGATTATTCGAACGAGCAATGGCGCAAACAAGGTGCCAAGGACGAATGTCACAACCCCGGCCAGCATCAACGACCAACCGAAAGAATAGACGAGCGTTCCGTTGGTCTGGAAAAGTTCCGGGCCAGGGTTCAAGCCGCGCAACATGAGCGCGCCGGCGATGACCGCGGCGGGCGATGAGCCCGGAACACCCAGCGTGACCAACGGGATCATCGACGCCGGAGCCGCCGCGTTATTGGCGATCTCCGATGCGGTTACGCCGCGCACGTCTCCTTTTCCATATTGGCTGCTATCCTTACTCCAACGTACCGCCTCGTTGTATGAGACCAATGCGGCGATGGGGCTGCCGGCGCCGGGCAGAATTCCGATGAAGCTGCCGATCAACGCCGAGCGCACGAAGTGCACCTTCTGCGAGAGCACATCTAATATCGTCTTCATGGCCACACCACGCTTGGGTACGTACTCGGCGATGAAATCTTTTTTGCGCATATCGACAATCATTGACAAAACCTGCGGGATGGCAAAGACGCCGATCAGCGCGGCAACGAGGGACACGCCGCCACGAAACTCCGGGATGCCAAAGGTGAAGCGCGCCAGTTCATTGCCATGACTGATCCCGACACTACTAATCAGCAGACCGATCGCGCCGCCGGCGAGTCCCTTCAAAATAGAGTTGCCGGCCAGACTG
>JAOUPW010000552.1 GCA_029879665.1 Rhodospirillales bacterium
GGACGCAAAAACCTTTACCGCGGCGCTACGGTAAAGGTTGGCGGCACAACTACGTAGAACGTGCTTAAACGGTTCCGGAAACGACCTTCTTGGGGTCGGTGGCGGGCGCGGGTTGCACTCCCTTGGTCACCAGATTGATTCGGCCTTCGACGCCCTCTTTCCGTTGCTCGGCCATCCGTTTGCAGTGCCCCTCAATGAAGGCGCCCGTTTCTATGGAAAGCGTCTCATGGAGAACATCCCCGACCACATGGGCCGTCTTCGCCAAGAAAACGGTATGTGATTTGATTTGTCCATTGATCGAACCATGAACGCGGATGGTATCACAGGAAATGCTGCCCTTAATGTTGGCGGACTCGCCAACCAAAAGCGTTTTGGTTTGGATATCGCCATCAACATTGCCGTCAACCTGAATTTCACCGTTGCTGGACAAATCGCCAACAACGCTCAGCCCTGCACTGATGATCGAAGGACTTTGCGGTTTCCCAGGGACCTGGCTCGTGGTGCTTCTTACGTCCTTGCTATTCTTTGAAAACATGACGCCCTGCCTTTATAAATTTCAATGGGTTTTGGGATTTGTTTTTGAACAAGATTTCATAGTGAAGATGCGCACCAGTGCTTCGGCCCGTATTTCCAAGAAGTCCGATCTTGGTGCGGAAATCGATCTTTTGTCCCTTCTTGACGAGAACTTTATGAAGGTGGCCATACCGGGTACTGATGCCCGCGCCATGATTAATTTCGACAAATTTTCCGTATCTGCCATTCCATCCCGCCTTGACGACTTTTCCAGCCGCCGGAGAAAAGACCGGCGATTTAAAGGGGCCCCCAAGGTCAACGCCGTAATGGGAAGCCCATTTCTTGTTCAAGGGATCCTGGCGTTTGCCATATCCACTGGTAATGTAGAATGAATCCAAAGGCGCCGCCAGCGGCAATCTTGCGAGAATATCCTGCAAGGCGCCGGAATGGCTGAGCTGCGAATCAAGCGTGGTCAGGTTCACCTTGAGCATATCGGCCGGAAGCCCGTCAGGATTTGCTTCAATAAAAGGACCGCCCTGCCCCTTGGGCAAACCGGTTTCGGCATCGATAAGGTGACCGACATTCAAACCGGTCAGGGAGATAATTTTTTCCATCGAAGAGATAAATGAACTGGCCCGTTCACCAAGTTGCTGAACGACATCCCTTTCCGAAGCCTGCAATTCGATCAGCCTGTTCTCGAGCAGGAGAAGATCGCGGCGCATTTGAGTGCCTTCCATCAAGGCCTTGTTGCGCTCGGAAATAACCGTTTCAAGATTTGATTCCACGGAATTGAGATTGCCTTTGAGAGAAAAATTCCGGCCGGCAAGCGAACGCATTTCGTTTTCGATTTTAGAGAGATCCGCTTTAAGGCGTTCGCGGGTGGAAATGACACTGGCCCGTTCTTTTTCCGTTGTCTTCAATTGTGTCTCAACCGATTTCAGGCTTTGCTGTAAGGAGGCGTTCTGCTCCACCAACCCAAGCATCAGGGAATGATTTTCTTCGAGATCGTCGGTGATTGAGTTGAACTTCTTCTGGTATTCGGACACTTCGGACAGAAGGCTCCGGTAAGCAAGCCTGGCGCCCGCTATTTGATGATCTTTTGCTTCAACTATTTTATCATGCAGGACGTAGCTGAATGAGCCAAAAGCGGTCCAGCCGAGAAAAGCAAAAAGCACGAATACGGCAGACAACTGCAATCGCTGAGTGAACCTCACATACGTCAGGCGACCATCCGTACGAAGGATAAGCTCTCGTTCTGGAAAAAGATAATTAGACAACCTGGCGATTTTTTCTCGCCACGTTTCTTTTTCCTTTGTTGGCCTACTCATGGACTCCCCCTATGCACACTTCGCCCCATCCGAAAAAAACCGAACGGCACATTATTTTTTTATGTCCTCATCCTTTACCGACCCTTCAAATCCCCATTTCCCGGCACTTCAAACCAAGAAGAGAAATCAGGTCAAACCCGCTTATTTAGCGGTTTAACTCGCCTTTTGAAGGTATCGGCAAGCGGATTTTCTTGCAAGTCTCTATTCATGAAAAGTCCATCAAATTCCTTCTTAATTATCCCTATAGCCTTCTATGCTCCGGGAATCACTAAAGACTCCTCTTGGAAAGTTTTCCACAGAGCTGGATTAAAGTTTAATGACACTCTCAAATTTAAGAAAAACCTGTGATTCTTCAAAAATTTATCGGATGTTTAGAAATCATGAAACCCAATACGAACAACCCATCCTGGTCAGACCTGAAGTCCCCGGCGATTCTGCTGGCGACATGGTTCGGTTGTGGATTTTTACCTAAGGCTCCAGGAACCTGGGGTTCGTTGTTCGCCCTTCCCTTCGCCTGGGCAATTCATTCCGCTTTCGGAGGGGCCGGCTTGGCCCTTGCCGCAGCGA
>JAOUPW010000554.1 GCA_029879665.1 Rhodospirillales bacterium
AAAACCTCCGAGAACTGAATCAAAAATGCACTTATCAAAAAGACATGTATCGGTCATCCTTGCTGCCGTGGCCGTCATCCTGATTGGCTCGGCCTATGGTGATATTCTGTTCAACCGCTTCATGTCGCTGGAGGTCGCAAAACCCCGCCCGCCGCAAGTAGAGTTTGGCGGTCCCTTCTCCCTTGTCGATCATACCGGCAAAGCGGTAACCGACCAGAGTTTCCGCGGGAGCTATATGCTAATTTATTTCGGATATACTTTCTGCCCCGACGTTTGCCCCACCGGACTCCAGAACATAGCCAATACGGTCGATCTTCTTGGTGATCGTGCAGACATGGTCAAGCCGATTTTTATTTCGGTAGATCCGGAGCGGGATACGCCGGACATTCTCTCAGGCTACGTCAGCGCCTTTCATCCCCGCATGGCCGGCCTCACCGGAACATTGGAACAAGTCGCGGCGGCGGCGAAATCCTATGGCGCTCGCTATATTAAAGTCTACCCCATGCCGGCCGTTGACAGTAACTCGCCGGAACAAGAAACCAAAGGCGACAACTATGACATGCAACATACGACCCGCACCTACCTGGTTGGGCCGGATGGAAAATCCCTGGTTACATTTCCTCACGGAACCACCGCCGACATTATGGCGGAGCGGATCCTTCGTTTCATCAAAAAGAAAACTTCCTAAAGGAGAAAGCGATATGCGTAAATTTATCACTGGTGCATTAGTCGCGGCGGTAGCTGCTATTTCCAGCCAGGCAATGGCAATGGATTATAAAGTCGGAAACCTTACCGTTTCTGATCCCTGGGCCCGGGCTTCGGCGGGCAAGGCCCGTAACGGCGCCGCCTATTTTACCGTGACCAACACCGGCGATAAACCTGACCGCCTGATCAGCGCCGCAAGCAAAGCCGCAGCCAAGGTTGAACTGCATTCCGTGGGCATGAAAGACGGAGTGATGATGATGCACTCGGTCAAGGGCATCGAAGTCGCTCCCGGCGAGCCTGCGGTACTCAAGCCGGGTGGGTTGCATGTTATGTTGATGGGCCTCACGGAACCCCTGAAGGAAAACGCAACCCTGCATTTGACCCTGACTTTCGAAAAGTCAGGCACGCTCGACATCATGGCTCCGATCAAGAAAGCGGGTGCCATGGATTCGGGGCACCAGCAAATGCATCACGGCGATACTAAACATTCCATGTAATCCCGCGTTTGGAGAATCCTGGGGGCAGGTAAGCCGAACCCGGCTTCTTGCCCCCTTCCCTTATCCGCACGGCCTCAGCGCGCGCATTGAGGCCGGCTCAAGGCGTGGCTTGATGCGGCTTGACGTGATAGATTGCCTTCCCTGAATTCATGGCTGGAAATAAAAGGAAAACCCCATGTCCGCGTCTTCGAAATTCAAGTTCCTGCTGATCCCCCCCTTCCATTTGCCCGACGGCGATGCCTATACCGTACCCGGCCATTCCGTGCCGGCATCCGCGCCCAAGGAGGAACGTCTTCTCAATAGCAGTTTCGTCCTGCCCCACCTTGAAGACGTGGATTGGGATCTGCACACCGGGGCGCCGCCCAGTTACGGCAACTGGTCGGTGGAAAGCCGCGAGGAATTCGCCTACGCCGCCACCGAACGCATCCGCCTGGTGCGCGAGGCTTGTGAATCGGGCAAGTACAACGCGGTCATTCTGTTGGGCGGCGGCGAACCGGGATTCCTGGAATCCCGTGAAATCGGCCGCAAGCATGGCGTGGTGGTAACCGCCAATGCCTTTTCCCAGATGTACCTGGCGATCATGCTGGGCGATAGTTTTTCCATCGTTGATATTGAAGGCGTGCATAACGTTTATTACCGCGACCTTATCCGCGTGCATCAACTGCAGGACCGCTGCCGTTCCATCCGCAACATCGGCTACGCCCTGCCCCGTCCCGGCGACGACGATCCGGATACGCTCACCGAGCAGGTCAATAAATTGGAGCGTGGCGAATATTCCGCCGTCGTCGACCGTGCCGTCGATCAGGCGGAAGCCGCCATTCTCGAAGACGGCGCCGAAGTCATCACCTTGGGCTGTTCAATGACGTTCTTCCTGCAACCCCACATCCAGAACGGGCTCCGCGCGCGGGGTTGGGACGTGCCGGTACTGGAAGGCTACACGGCGGCCATCGAACTGGCCAAGCTGATGGTCAGCCTCAATGTCAACGCCAGCGGCATCACCTACATGGACGTGCGGCCGCAAAGAATACCGGGGAAAATTATGGTATAAGGTCCGGCGTCGGACGGACCCTAAGGGACCGAACATCAATAAAAGGCGCTTTTCGGGAGGAATTTGATCATGAGTGTGGCGGCGGGACAGGCGCTGGTGTATCTGAAGGTCGGCGCATTGGCCTTCGTTATCATGGGCGCGATTGGATCCTGGTGCG
>JAOUPW010000555.1 GCA_029879665.1 Rhodospirillales bacterium
AGCTGAATCCCGGGCGATGGCGATTCTGACATCCGGTGCGGTAATTCCCGCCCGCGAAGACGGTCCCGGCTGGGCGGCGAGGGCAGGCGCCTTTCCGGCGATGGCGAGCAACCGGTCAAGATCGACTTCCGTTGCGATCCGTTCGGCGATAATGCTGATTTTATGCTCCGCCGCCGCCGTTTCATTGAACGGGATCAGGCCCAGATGGCGTTCGGGAATATCCAGGGCCGGGTCGTGGTGGACGGCGCCGATCACGGATACATCCGTATAGTGTTCGATAATGGCGCGCAGCTTTTCTTCATGTCGCGTTCCGCCGATCCTGTTCAGGATCACGCCGGCGATGTTCACGTTTGCCTCGAATGCCTGATAGCCCAGGATCAGGGGCGCGATCCCCCGGGTCATGCCACGGGCGTCGAGGATCAGGATCACCGGCGCCGCCAACATGCGGGCGAGAGCGGCGTTGGAATTGCCGCCTTCAAGATCGAGGCCGTCATAAAGCCCCTTGTTCCCTTCGATGATGGAAATATCCGCCCCTTCTCCCCGGCTGGAAAAATCGGACTGTATTTCCGCCGCCGACATGGTGAAAAAATCCAGATTGTGGCAGGGGCGGCCCGAGGCGGTGCCCAGCCATAGGGGATCAATGTAATCGGGACCTTTCTTGAAGGGCTGCACCGTAAGGCCCCGGTTCTTCAACGCCCGGCAGACCCCCAGGGTAACAGTGGTTTTCCCTGAAGATTTATGCGCCGCGGAAAATAGAATGTGGGCCATGGCGGTCAGGCGGCAAGCCGCTCCTTGTTGCGTTCGTCCCACATGCGCCGGGCAAGGCTCATGGCCTCTTCCGGGCTGGCGGCGCGGCCCATCAGGCGCAGGGCAATGGCCATTGTGCCAGTGACGGCAGCAGTGGCGTAGGCGTCATCATCTTCGCCGCGCCACACGGCCTTGAGGCGACCCAGATTCATGTCCTCGTCGATCTTGACGTCTTCGTCCGTCATCAGGGCCGGCCATTCCTCTTCACTCAAAACGCCTTCATGCAGGCTTTGTACCAGTACCGGTTTTTGCGGCCGCCGTTCGGCTTCGCCCCCTTCGCCCTTAAAGACAGCCATGTGCCGTTGGCCAAGAAGGTTCGCGGTTTCCCGGTGAACGTCCCTGTAATTGGGATGGAACACGGTCTGGATTTCATAAGGCGCGCGGAACGGATTGATCATGCGGGCAAAGGTGTTGACCGGAGAGCGCAGCCCGAGCACGGGTTTCAAGTCGATAATTTCCTGCAGTCTGGGCGACATCACCTCAAGCGGCACATAGGCGAAATTGTGCGCGCGGATATGATCGGCGGCGGAGGCGAGGGAGCCCGCGATGGGAACGCCCAGGCTTTGCAAGGCCTCGCGGGAATATATTCGTCCCGGGGTGTGGCCTTCCGTGCCCTGCATGCAGATGCGGATTCCGTTTTCCGCCAACAGCAGCGCCGCCAGCAGGAACCAGGGCAGTTGCCGCTTTTTGCCGGAATAGGACGACCAGTCCAGGTCAACCTGCGGCGGGCCGTCGGGCAGGATCAGCTTGTCCCGGGCCGCGCGGACGAATCCCGCGCCTTCTTCGGGCACCTCGGTGCGAACCCGAAGCACGCACAGGAAGGCCCCCAGTTGCAAGGGCTCGACCCGGCCCTCCAGGATCATAGTGGCGGCCTGGTGCATCTCGGCTTCGGTCAGGGGCCGGGATAGATTGGGTCCCTTGCCGATGATGCGCACGTACTGGGCGAACGGATGTTCCTGGGTCATGGCGGTCCATCAATCAAGAACGGTTATAATGAATGTAATGTAGTCCGCTTACGCGGCCTTTGCACCCTCAACGTCCGCCACCGGCGAAGACTTTTCTTCTGTGGGGGTGAAATGAGGGTCGATGTCGGCGTCCGCCAAGCTCAGGGGCAGGAAGGGCAGAACCTTGACGGCAACGGCGGTGATCAATAAGGCGATGGCAACGCCTGACAGCCCCAGCGCAATTTCCGGCAGGCTGGGGACGTATGCGTGGATCTGGCCGTCGAACCAACTGCTGGTGATTTCCATTCCGGGAAACAGCACCAGGGGATAGGCTTGTCCGCCGATGATAATGACATAGATCTGCGCCAGTCCGCCCAGGAGAACTAGCGTTGAAGCGAGGATGATACCAAGGCGAGTCGCTCCGCTGACCGGATGGTATAGTAATACCAACGGAATAATCCCCCCCAGCGCTACCTGTCCGATCCAGAAAAGTTGCGTATAGATTCCGCCGTCGAGAAGAATGAAGCGTTCGACCCCGTGGTGTTCGGTGGCATACAGGTTGGTCAAATGCTGAACGGTGACGAAATATAGAACGGCGGCGACAAAAACCCCGAGCAGGTTTTTCAGACGCCTTAGAACGGCATCGCCCAG
>JAOUPW010000557.1 GCA_029879665.1 Rhodospirillales bacterium
TTGTCCAATTTAGCGCTGTCCGAAAGGTCCAGCTTGACCGTCAGAATATCGCCGACCGCTTTCGCGCGGTGATCCTTGAAAAAGGCCTTGGCCCCGGCCCGCCACAGCGAATTCGGATTTCGCTCCGGAGGATGCGGAGCCGGCATGGGCAGGCTGATGGGACGATAATTGGGCATCACCGTCGGGTTGGTGATCTTGCTCAACTGAGGACCATCTCCGACTTCGGACAACCGGGTGATGGCATTACATCCCGCAAGCGCGATCGCGGCCAGCCCAACAACGGCTACGTTAAAGAATTGACGGGATTTATTCTTTGTCATGTCGTTTCTCCTAATTCATGACGACTTGATCGGCCGATTGGACGGAAACTATGTTGCTTCCCGAAACAACCGCATCGATAGAAAGATTGCTTTGCGTGTTGGTAACCCGGATGACATCGCCCTTGGCGCCGTTTTCGTGAGCTCTCCCCCTGGCCGTCAGGGTCATGTAAGGCGTTTCCAAGATTATGGTGACGAGTTTTCCTTTGGAAACCAGAAAGGGTCTGCGGACATCCATTGTTCGGACGGGTTTACCGGAGCGCAGGCCCCTTTTGGCGGTTTTTCCGATCAGATCCTCGGCTTCATAGATAACGTTTCGTTGCAGAGTGTCCGCACGCACCTTGATCCATTTGATGTCATCTTTCCGAATATGTTCGCCGGATGTGATCGGCCGGTTTAATACCGGGACCTGAGATACTCTGACCAAACGACCTGTTATTCGAAGTCTCTGGGCCGAGGGGTCGCCGGCGGGGGCTTCGACGATGGCAGCAAAACGGTTCGTCTGTTCGCTGTAGGCCAGATTCCTGACAATGGCTCCGCCGACGGCATTTCCGGGTATGTATATGCGGGTTAATGGATTGCTGAGTAAGACTTCAAGACCTTCGGTATCAATTCCTTTTTCAGTCATGCCGGCGAGAAGCAGACCGATGATTTCTTCGTGCGCGATTATCTGGCTGTCGCGTTCGACAACGGCGCGGTCTTGCAGGCTTAGGGGGCTCCAGTTCAATCCATAGGTACGGGCCACCCGGTAAAGCCAGTTCACGTCGAATTCGGCCCGCTTGCCGGGTTCCGGGGCATAGGCCACGACCGTTGCCGCCTTTCCGCCGGTTCCGGTGAACAGATCTCCGAGGTGAATTACATTTCCGGTAACCACGACGCTGCCATTGAGTGTTACGGGAACTTTCTGTTCCGTTTCGGCCCCTTTTGTGCCCGAAACGGCGGTCACGGGAATTAAGGCCATGGCCAAAATAATGAGGATTGAAGATATTCTCATGATCGGTTCCCCTAGCGGACGTTGGTCAACGTGCCCATCATTTGATCGGCGGTCTGGATGACCTTCGAATTCATTTCATAGGCGCGTTGGGCTGAAATGAGGTTGGAAATTTCCTCGACGGCGTTGACGTTGGAAGTTTCCAGAAATCCTTGCAGAAGCGATCCGAAGCCGGTTGAATTCGGGGTTCCGGTAGTGGCGGAACCGGAAGCGGGTGTTTCCGTCATCAGGTTTCCGCCGATCGCCTCGAGGCCGGCCTCGTTGGCGAAGACGGCGATTTCCAGCTGTCCCACGTTAGAAAGGTTTACCTGACCTTCCAATTTGACAAGCACTTCCCCGGCACCGTTGATGGATACATCGACGGCGTTATTGGGGATGGTGATGCCCGGCTGGACGGTATAACCGTCGTGGGTGACCAGATTCCCGTCGGCGTTCAACTGAAATGTACCGTCCCGGGTATAGGCGGTCTCACCGGAGGGAAGCTGAACCTGAAAAAACCCTTTGCCTTGGACTGCAAGATCAAAGGTATTGTCCGTCGGGGTTAGATTTCCCTGGGCGTGGATTCTGTAGACCGCCGCCAACTTGACTCCAAGGCCCAGTTGCGCGCCAGTCGGTACAACCGTTCCGGCATCGGAAGACGTGCCTCCGACACTCCGAACATTTTGATACAAAAGGTCATGAAATTCCGTTCTCCGCCGCATATATGCGGTGGTGTTCATATTGGCGAGGTTGTTCGAAACGACCTCGACATTTTTTTGCTGGGCAAGCATTCCCGTTGCCGCGATGCTTAGTGCTCTCATTTTCCCGTCCTTTCCGTTCTTTAATTCGCTGACCGGTTATTATTTTTTACGGCCATTTGCATACTTAATCGGTTCTAACCGGCCTTATTCGGCAAGAATTGTTCGCATCATCCGGGTAATTCTTTCATCTTCACGATCGATGAATTTATTGACGGCCGTGTAGGCACGATGGACTTCGATCATTTTTGCCATTTCAAATACAGGTTCGACGTTTGATCCTTCGATCATTCCCTGGATGATTTCTTTGCGATCGGACTCAATAGGGGGCTGTTCGGTTTCAT
>JAOUPW010000556.1 GCA_029879665.1 Rhodospirillales bacterium
GCCGGCAGTTCGGCGTGGCTGGCACATATGGCGTCGGCGCTGGTTGTTTCCCGGTCAACATCCCGGCTGGCGGTAAAGAGCACCGCCTTCATGCCAAGTGCCTGCGGACCTTTAACGTCGTTATGATCCCGGTCGCCGATATGCACCATCTCGGAAAAATCCACGCCCAATTGGCTGGCCGCGCATTTAAACATATCCGGATGAGGTTTCGAATGGCCGACCTCATCGGAAAAGGCAAAGCCTGAAAAAAACTTCTTCAACCCGTGTTTGTCGAGAAGGGCGCGCAGCCCGGTTCCTGGCGTAACGATGGAATCGGATACGATGCAAAGTTTATAACGGCGCGACAGGTCGTCCAGCGCTTCGTGGATACCGGGAATGGGATCGGGCGGCACGTCCACCTCCATGCGCCCCAGGTCCCCGATGACACGGGCTTTGTCCGCTTCCGGCAGGCTCCGGTTCAGACCCTTGAGAATGACGTCGACCCGTTCTTCAACCGTCCAGTTGATGGAATGGGATTTCCAAAGATTATTGAAAGCCGCTTCCGATACGTTATAGGCAAGATGAACGTTTTCAAACGCCAATGGCTTCAAGGCGTTTAGCGCCTCCCAAATGACATGGCGGCGTTCATCATATTTGGATCGAAGCCCCATTTTCTTGCGCATGGGCTCATCGGAATCGTCGAAAACAATGGTATCCCAAAGGTCGAAAGTAACTGCCTTGATCGCCATACCCTTCTTAAATTCCTTCTATCAGGCATTGAAGACAAACGAATTCTACAGCACGGGATGGTGGGACATCCGGCCATTTCCGTCAATACATACGATATGGGTTAATTCTATTTATCGGCTTGCCATTCCGCCAGAGCGCGTTCGGCGGAATTAATCTGGACTTCAGTCATCTTTAATTTAAGCGTTTTCAGCGATTGGACGGGATTGTAGGAGAATTTTTCCGCCTTGACCTGATCAGCCTTCCTTGCCGCCAATGAAAACCAAATGTAGGCCTCAAGGAAGTCGCGCTCGACACCCCACCCCTCCGCATAGAAGGTTCCCAGCAAGTATTGAGCGGTGGGATGCCCCTTCCCCGCCGCCTTGCGGTACCATTTTATCGCCATCAGGTAGTCATGGGGAACGCCGCGGCCGTTGAAATAGAAGTTGGCCAAGGCATATTGCGCTTCCATGTGGTTGCCGATATGCGCTGCAATTTCATACCATTCGGCGGCGCGGGCATAGCTCTGGGGAACGCCCTCACCTTTATCATACAGGGTCCCGAGAACATATTGCGATTGTGTGTGCCCCTGTTTTGCAGACTGAATAAATGACTTCACCGCTTTATTATAATTTTTCGAGACGCCGGCTCCGGACCTGTACATTGTAGCCATTTCATAAAGCGCTTGGGCATCCCCTTTCTCGGCCCCGGTTTTTGCGCTCTTGAAGCGCGAGTATTCCTGAATATTGAGGATTTGCAGGGGAGTCAGTTTGATTTCATCATCGCTGACGTGGAAAACAAACCATACTGCAATTTCAGTCAGCAATATGAACACGATAAACGCGAGCAAAATCCGTTTCCCCCGGGGCGGCAACGCCCGGAAAAAAGAGATTGAAAAAGTCCAGAATCCCGGCAAAGCCGATGCTTCTCAATTATTGTGTTTTTTTGAAATTGTGGTCGTTAATGCCAACCTGCGCTTGTGGACTGTAATGGGGATCGGGGTCTTCATAACAGGTGATTTCTCCAAGCGTCCGGTAGCAATAATAGCGGGATGATGGATTGGGCTCGTCTTCCTCGCAGTAGGTTCGGCCCTGTTGGTAACGAACGGAGGAACAATCCTTGCCGGAATACAGGGAATAGATGTTATCGCCGAGGGTCTTGTCGGTCACAATCAAACTGCCTGATTCCCACAGCATAATAGGAGGAGTGGAACCACAGCCACTCAATGCAAACACGAAGACTAGGGCCAAGATTGTTTTCATTCTTTACGATCCTCCCATCCGGGACCTGCCCAAGTGGATGGGTTCCGGCTGGATTTCTTTTTCAATACGCTGACTTCATTAAACCCCGGACATGGTTAATTGCCCGTTAAGGATAAATAATAGACTTATATATCAATAAGTTGAAGCAATAACAGAAGTCGCAGACGTATCCCCACTGCCCACTGTCATTCCTTCAGGAAATTTCAATAGCGCTCCTGATCGTCTCCAGAGTCTTGGCAATGTCTATGGGTTTAGTCAGGTATTCGAAATAACCCGCGCGCTTCCCCTTTTCGATGTCACTTTCCGTTGCCCTCGCCGTCAGCGCGATGACCGGAATATGCCGCGTTTCAGGGGAAGCTTTCAACAACATGAGGGCCTCGTAACCGTTCATACCGGGAAGGTTGATATCCATCAGAATCAGA
>JAOUPW010000558.1 GCA_029879665.1 Rhodospirillales bacterium
CGACCTTTTCCAGTTCGCCGTAAAATTTTTCCGCCGCGTCCGGCCTGCCGGCCAGTTCGTTGATCAACGCGCTGTGCAGAGCCATCAGAACCTTGAAGCCTTTTTTTGCGGCCAGGGGCTTAATACTGTTCAAGGCCTCGCCCCATTTTCCGAGGCCGGCCAAGGTCCAGGCTTTTAATAACGGACCCATAAAAGAATTAAGACCGGAGTTGGATAGTTTGGAAATGCGCGCATTGGCTTCCGCATAGCGCTTATTCTTGATATCGCCGGCAATCAGGATCAGGCTGGCAACGGGAGAGTCCTCTCTGTTTTCGACGACCCGCCTGGCGTAAGGCAGGCTTTCTTCGATGCGGCCGTCCACCACCAGAACAATGAAGGTGCGGCGCTGCAGATCGGGGTTGTCAGGATCCTTTTTCAAAGATTCCAAAAGAAACTCGATTGCCGCCGTCAGGTTGCTAATGGCCTGGGCGTGACGCGCGGCAAGATAGTTTCCGGTCAGGGTCGACCCGGCGACAATCGGCTCATACTCATTGGCCCGGTCCGAAGCGACTTCCGGAGCCGCGGTGCAGGCAAAAGAGGCAACGGACAGGGCTGTGGCCAGCACTGCCCCGGTGAGGCGCCGCATAAGCGGCGAAGTCATTTTATCGGTGAAGCAATTCAAGGTTTTGGCCTTTCCGGGATTCCGAATCCCATATTCATCCCATATCCGGATCGCCAGTCTAGCCGACCGGACCCCCGGGGCTCAAACCCCAACTGATCACAAGGCCGTAAAGAAGATGCGGCCTTTCTTTTATTGGCCCCCTACATGTTGGGGTAATTGGGACCGCCGCCGCCTTCCGGCACCGTCCAGTCGATATTTTGGCCCGGATCCTTGATGTCGCAGGTCTTGCAGTGAACGCAGTTCTGGGCATTGATCTGCAGGCGTTTTTCTTCCCCTTCTTCGATAAATTCATAGACGCCGGCGGGACAGAACCTTTCCTCGGGGCCATCATAGAGGGCGAGATTGACGTCGATGGCCGCCCGCGGGTTCCTCAGCCGCAAATGGCAGGGCTGACCCTCTTCGTGGTTGGTGCTGGACAGATAAACCGAGCTCAGCTTGTCGAAGGTGAGCTCCCCGTCCGGTTTCGGGTATTCGATCTTCGGGCAATCGGCCGCCTTTTTCAGACGGCTGTGGTCGGCGTGATTGCTGAAGGTCCAGGGCGCGCGACCGAAAAAGATATAAGTGTCCAGCGCCGAATAAATCAAGCCCACCCAGAACCCCCAATGGAAGGAGGGGCGGATGTTGCGAGCCTTGTAAAGCTCCTTCCATAGCCAGGATTTTTTCAGGGTTGCCGGATAGGCGGCCAAACCATCGGCCGGGGCGTTTTCCGCCGCAAGGGCGTCAAACGCGGCATCGGCGGCGGTGATACCCGACTTCATGGCCGTGTGGCTGCCCTTGATCCGGGGCACGTTCATAAAGCCGGCGGCCGCCCCGATGATGGCGCCACCGGGAAATGTCAGTTCGGGAATGGACTGAAAGCCGCCTTCATTCAGCGCGCGCGCGCCGTACGCCACCCGCCGGCCGCCCTCGAAATAGGGACGGATGACGGGATGGGTCTTGAAACGCTGCATTTCCTCGAACGGGCTGAGGTGGGGATTTTGGTAATCGAGGCCGATGATAAACCCGACCGACACCTGCCCACCTTCAAGATGATAAAGAAACGATCCGCCGTAGGTATTGCTGTCCAGCGGCCAGCCGGTGGTATGGATAATAAGCCCCGGTTTGTGTTTGGCCGGATCGATATCCCAAAGCTCCTTGATGCCGATGCCATAGGTCTGGGGGTCGGCGTTGGCCCGAAGGTCAAATTTTTCGAACAGGGTTTTAGTCAGGGAACCCCTGCAGCCCTCTGCAAACAGGGTGTATTTGGCATGAAGCTCGACGCCCGGTTGATGATTAGGACCGGGCGTGCCGTCAGCGTTCAGTCCCATGTCGCCGGTGGCGATGCCGATGACGCGGCCGTCTTCGCCGTATAGGACTTCGGCGGCGGCAAAGCCGGGAAATACTTCCACGCCCAGGGATTCCGCCTGTTCGCCGAGCCAGCGGGCAAGGTTTCCGAGACTGACCACATAGTTGCCGTGGTTTTTCATCTGCGGTGGAGTCGGCAGATGAATGGCGGAGGTTTTGGTCAAAAACAGGAATTTATCTTCCTTCGCCGGGGTCGAAAGGGGGGCGCCCTTGTCCTTCCAGTCGGGGATCAGTTCGTTGAGCGAGACCGGATCGAAAACCGCGCCGGATAAAATATGAGCGCCGATTTCCGAACCTTTCTCAACGATACAGACACTGACTTCCTTGCCCTCGGCGGCGGCGCGCTGGCGGAGACGGATGGCGGCTGCCCTGCCGGAAGGGCC
>JAOUPW010000559.1 GCA_029879665.1 Rhodospirillales bacterium
GGATGAAGGCGCGGGCGACCAGGGCATCATGTTCGGTTATGCCTGCACCGAAACGCCGGAACTGATGCCGGCCCCGATCCAGTACGCCCATGCGATCCTGCGCCGTCTGGCCGAGGTGCGCAAGAACGGCACAGAGCCGAAGCTGGGCCCGGACGCGAAATCGCAGCTTTCGGTGCGGTATGAAAACGGCAAGCCGGTTGAGGTGACCTCTATCGTTTTGTCGACCCAGCATCTGGACCCGGACCTTTCGTCCGCCGATGTGCGGGCCATCGTGGAACCTTACATCCGCGAAGTTCTGCCCGAAGGCTGGATCACCGGTGCCACCGAGTGGCACGTCAACCCGACCGGCAAGTTCGTGATCGGCGGGCCGGATGGCGACGCGGGGCTGACCGGGCGCAAGATCATCGTCGATACCTATGGTGGCGCGGCCCCGCACGGCGGCGGCGCGTTTTCGGGGAAAGACCCGACGAAGGTGGACCGCTCGGCGGCCTATGCCGCGCGTTACCTGGCGAAAAACATCGTGGCCGCCGGGCTGGCTGACCGCTGCACGCTGCAGCTTTCCTATGCCATCGGCGTGTCAAAGCCGCTGTCGATCCTTGTCGATACCCACGGCACCGGCACGGTTGACGAAGAGGCCATCGAAAAGGCGGTATCCCAGGTCATGGACCTGTCGCCGCGCGGCATCCGGGAACACCTGGGCCTGAACAGGCCGATCTTCCAGCGCACCGCGGCCTATGGCCATTTTGGCCGCGCACCCGAGGCCGACGGTGGCTTCAGCTGGGAAAAGACCGATCTGGTCGAGGCGCTGAAAAAGGCGGTCTGAGCCAGAGCGGATTTCGGAATACCAAGAGGGGCGGCCAGAACGGGGCCGCCCTTTTTCGTTTGGGCGGCACAGCGGCCCGACCTTGTGCCCGATCCGCCGGGATCGTCAGCAAGGGTGCTTGTTCAAACGGCGATGACGCGATAGCAGACGCGCATGACCAAGACGAACCACCCCACCGGCGCGCCGTGGCGCAATTTCTATGGGCGCTTCAAGGCAAAGACCTTGCGGCCCAGTCAGGAACTCTATCTGGCCGAGGACCTTGAGCCCTTGTCGCCCGGCCCGGTTGACTGGGAAGAAAACCCAGACCGCGTGCCGCTGGATCTGGCTGCACGTTTTGAGGGCAAACCTGTCTGGCTGGAGATCGGTTTTGGCGCCGGCGAGCACATGGTGCATCAGGCCGTCCGGAACCCGCAGGTCGGCATTATCGGGGCTGAACCCTTTATCAATGGCGTTGCGATGCTGTTGGGCAAGATCCGGGATGCCGGTGTGGACAATATCGCGGTCTATCCCGGAGACGCGCGGCATCTTTTCGATGTGCTGCCCGAGGCGTCCATTGATCGGGCGTTTCTGCTTTACCCCGACCCCTGGCCCAAAAAGCGCCATCATCGCCGCCGTTTCGTGACGCCTGAACACCTGGCGCCGCTGGCGCGGGTCTTGAAGCCCGGCTCTATTTTCCGGGTGGCGACGGATATTCCCGATTATGTGCGCCAAACCCTGCAGGAAGTGCCGAAAGCGGGGTTCGAGTGGCTGGCCGAGGGGCCCGAGGACTGGCGCCAGCCTTGGGGCGACTGGCTGTCGACGCGCTATGAGCAAAAGGCCCTGCGCGAGGGCCGGGTGCCCCATTACCTGACGTTCCGGCGGGTCTGAGCGGCCATTTTCGAGTATTTTTGACAAGAAGAAGCCGGGGTGGTTTGACCCGGTGCAGGGCGTTTTCGCGGTTTTGTGATAGTCTCTGGTCGTTGAGCAGTGAATTTTGGCTCAAGCGAGGAGGAAATTTTAATGGAACGATTTGCAAACTCTGTCAGGTTCCACGTCAAGGACGGTATGGTTCCGCAGTTTCTCGAGGCGTTCGGGAAGATGGAACGCTGGGATGGGATGGAGGGCCAATGCCTGGCGCAGACCGGGGACAGATCCTTCGTGTCGTTCGGCGAGTGGGAAAGCGAGGCCGCGCTGGCGGCCGCGCGGCCTTCGATGATCGCGTTTCTGGATACATTCCGCGATACGCTGGAAGAAATCTCTCCCGATCTGGGCGTGACGGACCCGGTGTCCGGGCCGATTATCCGGGAAGTCTAGGACCGGGCGGACGAAAGTGGCGCGATGCCGGGTGAATTGAAACTTCAGCGTTTCATCCGTCATGCGCATGCGGTATGAGCCTCGCCGAGACAAGGTGAGGAGCGATCATGTCCGGCCACGGTGACCCCATTCCAATGACATCCCGCCCCTGCGGGCCGCTGAAGGGCGAAGCACGCGTTCCGGGTGACAAGTCGATTTCCCACCGCGCCCTGATCCTTGGCGCGATGGCGGTTGGGGAAACCCGGATCACCGGGTTGCTGGAAGGGCAG
>JAOUPW010000560.1 GCA_029879665.1 Rhodospirillales bacterium
CGCTCTTCTCGCCGTCGTGCACATGACCGGCCAGAGCCGGCGAAGCGAGCAGGGCGGAAGCAAGAAAGATCGTTGTGGCCATAAAGACTGATCCAGCATGAAAAGCCGGGCCGCTGCATTTGGAAAGTCCGAAAGTCATTCCGCGTACTCCTTGATGGATTTTCTTGGGGTGCGGAAAGTATATCCCGATTTATTTATCGTAACCAGAATGTAGTCCGGTTCCTATTTGCAGTTATCCACATTTCGAATGTGTATTTTTCCGAGCTCTCTTTCCGCCACCGCGAGACGGATTAGCGAATATAGGCCAATCACAAGAAGGGCCAAAACCAGGACCCAAACCAGCCCGTAGAAAGCCATTAGGCCGAATCCTCCGGAAACGTGCCATGCCATCATGCCCATTTCTGTTCCGTTGCTGAACAATGCTGCCTCCTTGGAAAGGTTGGGCGCGGCCGGCCCCGGGCTTAGAGGGAGGGAGGGGGAGGGCCGGCCGCGCCGGGGGACGGGGGAATTACCGGACCATGTGATGGGATCCGGTTTTGGTGTCGAATTCCACCCGCTGAACCAGAGAGTCGTCGACTGTGACGATTTCGGCAATGATGGTGGAGTCGTCTTTCTGTTCGACCTTCCCCACTTTCAGGCGGTCATTGCCGTGCCAGGCGATCATGCCTTCGATGAACTTTTTAACCGATTCTGGCGTAAGGTTTCGATCGGTTTGGTGCATGGCAAAACCATGTCCCATGCCGCCACCCATCATGCCTTGTCCCATCATGTGACCGCCCATCATGCCTTGTCCCATCATGCCTGCGCCGGCTTGCGGCGGTGTGCCGCCCCCGGGTCCGTGGGCGTAGACTGGCTGTAAGGCAACAATAGGAGCTGCCACCAGGGCGGCGGCAGTTGCGGCAAGAAGCATATTATTGCGTTTCATGATCTGGTTCCTTCAATGCGGTTTTGAACTATCTATAAGTAAACCACCGTCATGTTGCGGGGGGATTTCAGGCCAGGCGTTTTTTGTTACAAAGTGTTTCAGGGGATCATCCGGCAACAAATTGTTGCCAAATTGGCGTCTTCATTCCGGTTCAGGTCATGTATAGTTTTGTCATGGAAAAACAGCCTCATATCCTAATCGTCGACGATGATCGGGAAATCCGGGATCTGCTGACCCAGTTCCTCGGCAAGCATGGCTACCGCGCTTCCTCCGCCGCCGACGGACGCGCCATGCGCCGCCTCATGCAAGGGTCCAGGATCGATCTGATCGTGCTCGACCTCATGTTGCCGGGGGAAGACGGGCTCAGCCTGTGCCGGTCCCTGCGCGGCGAATCCTCCATTCCCATCATCATGCTGACCGCCATGGGCGAGGAAACGGACCGCATCGTCGGCCTGGAAATGGGCGCCGATGATTATCTCGCTAAGCCGTTCAATCCCCGGGAACTGCTGGCCCGGATCAAAGCGGTAATGCGCCGCGCCCATGTCAGCGGAAATGATCCGTCCCTTGACGGCGTGACGGCTCTTAACTTCGACGGATGGTCCCTGGACCTGGGGCGGCGAGAACTTCATTCGCCGGATAAAGTATTAGTGCCGTTAAGCAGCGGCGAGTTTGAGCTGCTTTCTGTATTTGCCACCCATGCAAAGCGTGTGTTGAGCAGAGACCAGTTGCTCGATCTGGCGCGGGGGCGGGATGCGCAACCGTTCGATCGCAGCATCGACGTTCAGGTCAGCCGTCTCAGGCGAAAAATCGAAGATAATCCGCGGGAGCCGATTTTCATCAAGACGGTGAGAAGCGGCGGCTATATGTTCACTCCAGATGTGGAGGGGGTGTAATGCGTCTGATTCCCCGCACTCTGGTCGGTCGAACGCTGGCGATCCTGTTGTTGGGGCTGGTGGTTTCCCATCTCGTCGCCCTTGGCGTTTTTTTTGAAGAAAGAGTCACGAGTCTGAGCAGCGAACGCGGTCACCGGACGGCTGAACGCATCGCTGCCGTTGCCCAGTTTATTGAAGAAGCCCCCATCGCTAACCGCCCTTGGGTGGTCCGCTCCCTGAATGGCCCAGGTCTGCGCGTCCATTGGTCGAACGAAAGCGCGTTGCCCGATAGGCTTTCAAAAGACTGGCTGATTCATATGATCCGGCGGGATCTCGGCCGGCACTTTTCACCCTCGACCCTGGATCGCGTCCGGATCGCCTATGAAAATCACCCTGCCGGTGAAGGCCAGCTTGTCATGATGACCCATAATATGCCGGAAGGCATGTTTGGCGGCATATTCGGCAGTGAAATGCCAGGCCACATGGTGCGAATGATGGGCGGCGGGGTTCCCGGTGGCTTGCTCCGGGTTTCCATGCAACTTTCCGATGGCTCCTGGCTGAATTTTCGGACGCCTTTCGT
>JAOUPW010000041.1 GCA_029879665.1 Rhodospirillales bacterium
GGAACAGGTAGAGCGTCTTGACGTGTGCCCGGTGGGCCAGATTGGCAATCTGGCTCAGGCAGGAATGGCCCCATCCCACCCGCGAGGCGTACTCCTCGTCGGTGTAGGTGGCGTCGGCGACCAGGGCATCGGCGCCTTCGATGAAGGCGGTCAGTTTGTCCACGTAATCGGGCAGGCCGTACATTTTTTCATCGAGAAACATTTCATTGTCGATGATGTAACAGAACGATTTGCCGCCGTGATTGATCCGATAGCCGATGCTGACTCCCTTGTGCGAAAGCTGCATGGTGGAAACGGTAATGTCGCCGAATTCGACGCTCTGCTCATCGAGGCTGGAAAAGCTGACCTTGGGACCGAAGACTTCAATGTTGACCGGAAAGAAAACGGTATCCATTTGTGCCGAGATGATGTCGCGGATGGACATATCATCCTGCATGGGGCCGTAAATCTCGATCTCGCTGTCGGGCTTATACAGATGCCGGAAAAAGGGCAGGGAATTGATGTGGTCCCAATGGGGATGGGAAATGAAAATGCGGGCGCGGATCGGGCCCTGGGTGGTCGCTTCCAGGTGATCGCCCAGGATCTTAATCCCGGTGCCGGCATCGAAGATGAAAAACTGGCCGTCAGGGAAACTAAGTGCGATGCAGGCGGTGTTGCCGCCGTATCTGAGGGTGTTTTTACCGGCAATCGGCAACCCTCCGCGCACCCCCCAGAATGTCATATCCATTAGAGACTTGTCCCTCGTTGCCAGGCCCAAGCCAACCGCGTCTCCGGGCGGTGGCGGGATAGTCTAGAGTACGATTCGGCCCGTTGGAACCGGTTTGATTGCGATGCCCTGCTCCCTTGCCGATGTCCCATGTTCATGGAGAATGCGCCGAGCGGTCAATCATCCGAACTTGCATATGTACGGTTAACCATATAACCTGACCAGTAATTTAGATTACAGATTAGGGGAGATGAATGTCCATGAGGCCCCTGAAGCGCGGCCCAACGCCCTATTACCACCAGATCGGGGCGATCCTTCGCGAAAAAATTGAAAACGGCGAACTCAGCGAAGGTGAGCGCGTGCCTTCGGAAGAGGAACTCTGCCGTGCCTTCAAGGTTAGCCGCGCCACCGTCCGCCAAGCCCTGCAAAATCTGGAACACGACGACCTGATCATCCGAGAGCCGGGCCGGGGATCGTTCGTTAACCGGGCGCCGGACAAGGTGGCCCATCTCAAGATGACATGCCTGCTGGAAGACCTGATCGCCCTTGGCATTCCGGCCGAGACCCAGGTCATGGAAACGGGCATGGTGCGTTCATCCGGCGCCGTCGCCGAAGCCCTGGGGCTGGAAGCGGGCGACGAAGTGTTCTCTTTTCTCAGGGTTATTTCCGTGGAAAAGCAGGCCTTCGCCGTGACCCGGGTCTATCTGCCTGCCTGGATGGGCGCCAAGCTGACGAAAAAAGACCTCGAAGCCCAGCATCTTCTGAATACCCTTGCGAAAAAATGCGACGTTCACGGAGAAACGGCGGACCAACTGGTCGAAGCGGTGATGGCCGACGCCAGCCAGTCCAACCTGCTCGATGTCAATGCCGGCACTCCGCTGTTGTCGGTGTCGAGAACCACGTTCAATCCCAAGGGCGAATGCATCGAATTCAGTGTCACCCATTACCGTAGCGACCGCACCCGGTTCTATATTTCCCAGAAACAGCGCCGCGCCGGCAGTAATTGGGTTCTATCCGCACGCGGCGGCCGGTCGGCACGGCGAAGCCTGAAGCATAATGAAACATCAAATAAACTGGTCCGGAAAAAAATGGATGCGGGCATGAAGGAAAATCCATGAAACCGGTTGTCGTCAAAACAGGAGACAAGTCGGGCACCATGCAGGCTTCCTTCGGTGGCGTCGAAGTGATCATCGACCGCGCCGAGGAAAGCGGCCCTCGTTCGGTCGAATTCCTGATGGCCGGCCTCGGCGCCTGCACGTATTCCACCGTCAGTCATTATATGAAGCGAAAAGGACTGCCGTTGGAAGGTTTGTCCATCGAGTTGTCCGCGGATAAGGCGGAAAGCGAGAACCTCTACGACCGGATTCAGCTCAAGCTGACCGTCAGCGATGAGATTCCTGCAAAGGAAAAATCCATCATCCTGAATACGGCGAAAACCTGCCGTATCCATAAGACTTTGAAAAATAATCCGGATATCAGCATCGACATAAACTTATAAAATATGCAGGAAAAGCGGCGCCAGACCGCTTATCTGTAATTCAGGGAGACAGGGAACGAAATGACGGGTAATACGCAAACGCTGGTCGATACGGCATGGCTGGCCGATCATCTGGATGATCCCAATGTCCGCCTGATTGAAATCGACTGGACCGGCACCGGCGCCTATGACGAAGGGCACATTCCGGGCGCCTTGGGCTGGAACTGGAAGGAAACCCTGTGGGACCCCGCCGTCCGGGAATTTCCTACACCTGAAGAATTTGCCCGCCGTCTGGGCGCCGCCGGCATCGCCAACGACACCACCGTGGTTTTTTACGGCGGACCCGTACAGTTCGGCACCTACGGCTGGTGGGTGTTCAAGTTTTGCGGCCATGCCGACGTCCGCATGCTGGATGGCGGCCGCGTCCGTTGGGTCAAGGAAGGGCGGCCTCTGAGCCGGGAAGTTCCCAAGTTCGCTCCGGTGGAATACATTCCCGCCGCCCGCAATGATTCCATGCGCATCGGCCGCGACGGCGTACTCGATCATATCGGTCGGGAAGGAACCTTGATCCTCGATCACCGTTCGCCGGAGGAATACCGGGGTGAAATGGTCGGGGTGCCGGGCATGCCGGATGTGGGCGCAGAACGCTATGGCCGCATCCCCGGCGCCAGGCATCTGCCTTTCACGGATTTCCTCGGCGAGGACGAAACATTCAAGGACGCGGGCGCGATCCGATCTCTGCTCGAGGAATGCGGCGCGGCCGAAGCCCGGGATATCATTTCCTATTGCCGCCTCAGCCACCGCGCCACATTAGCTTACTTCGCCATGACCGAGATTCTCGATCACGGCAACCTCAAGGTCTATGACGGATCGTGGACCGAATGGGGCAGCATGGTCGGCATGCCGATAGATCCGTAACGCAATAACAGGAAAATAACAAAAGACATATGAAACTTCCATTCAATCATAACCTACTAGGGGAGACGCAATCATGAAACTTCACAAAACCATCCTGCCCTTGTTTATCCTGAGCATGGCGCTTGCTCCGGTGCTCGCGGCGGTGAACGCCAATGCGGCGGAAAAAATCCGCATTGGATCCCGGCTTGAATACTACGATGTCAATTACCGCGAAGGCGGGTTCGATAAAAAATACGGCCTGGATGCGGAAGCCGTTCCGTTCAAGACGGGGATCGAGGTCGTTTCGGCCATCCAATCGGGCGAGATTGATTTTGCCAGCACCGGCCATGTGCCGTTGGCCGTTCTCATGAGCAAGACCGATAAGGTTCTGACCATTGCCACCGCCGGTTATAACGCCGGCTCCGCTTACCGTATGGTGGTTCCCGTCAACAGCACGTTTAAATCGATCGAAGACTTGAAGGGCAAAGTGATCGCGACCAAGCTCGGTTCCGGTTCCTACAACGCTTTCGTCAATTATCTGAAGGCGAAGGGCTTGAACGAAAAAGAGTTCAAGATGAAAAACGGCGGCCCCGGCGCCATCGTCGCTGCCATGCAGGGGGGGTCCGTGGACGCTGGCATCTGGTTCGACCCGACTATTTCCCTCATTTTGTATAAGAAATGGGGACGGGTTCTTCTCGACTTCGACGGCCACGCCACCTTCATGGGATTGTGGATCGTCAACCGCAAGTTCGCGGAAAAGAATCCGGATGCGGTTGTGCGGTTTCTGGCCGGCGCCATGGATTCAGGCGACTTGCTCAATTCCGATCCCGGCAAGGCGTCCCAACTGCTCGCCACCGGCTATCAGCGCCGGGGCCGGGACTATCCGGCGGGGGTGTTCAAGGACGGTATTCCGTTGATCGACTTCAGCTCGCCGATCAAACAGAAATATATCGATGAGATCAAAAAAACCTACCAGTTCCTCAAGGCCAAAGGCCGGATCAAGGGAAATGAACCCGCGTGGAACACGCTCATTACCTCCAAATATCTGGATCAAGCCAAGAAAATCCGGAAATAGGGTTTCGGGTTATTTTTAGGAGCACTCATCCATGTCGGACTTATCGGTAACGATTGAACCCTTGCCAAGGCGAAGTCTCTGGCAGCAAACCCGGCAATACATTATTCCGGTGTTCTCGCTGCTGGGGTTTGCCCTGATCTGGGAAATTGTTTCCCGGTCCGGTGCCGTCGACGATACGCTTCTGCCGCCGCCTTCCCGTGTGTTCGCCACGCTGTACAAGCTTGCCGGACCGGGGGAAGGCGGCAGGCCGGATTATCTGGTCATCAAGCATACCCTGAACACTCTCGGTCTTCTTATCGGCGGTTATCTGATTTCCGCCGTTCTGTGCACGGTGATCGGTGTGCTGATGGGCATCAACAAACGTGTTTATGAATGGTTTAATCCGATCGTCGCCTTTTTCATGCCGATCCCCAGCTTCACCCTGGTGTTCGTGTTTATCCTGTGGGTCGGTCTTGGGGCCAAGACCGTGATCCTGACCGTGGTCGTCGGTTCTTGTTTTCCCATTCTTTACAGTGCCGCCGCCGGCGTGCGCAGCGGCGAGCAGAAAATGATCTGGGCGGCGCAGATCGCCGGCTGTTCGCGCACCCAGGTGTTTTTCAAGGTGCTGTTGCCCGGTGCCATGGGCTACATCATCACCGGGCAGAAATTGGCTCTGGGCCGTGCCTGGCGCGCCGTCATCGGCGCCGAAATGTTCGCTTCCACAGATTTCGGACTTGGCTTCATGCTCCAGGACGCAAGCTCGTTCCTCGACACCGAATCCATGTTCGCGGCCATCATTACAATCGGCATTACCGGCCTGATCATGGAAAACGTTTTCTTCCATTATCTCGAACGGGTTACCGTGGAACGTTGGGGGATGGTCAGTGCCAAACACATCTGACCGGGGAAGAGTAGCGGAATGAAGGATATGACCGAATTGCAATTTAAGGTGCAGGCAAAGGGCGTTAAAAAGCACTTCCATTCCCAGGACGGCCGGGTCGTGCATGCCATTGATAATGTCACTCTGGATGTCGGGGAAGGTGAATTCGTCGCTTTGCTCGGGCCGTCCGGGTGCGGCAAATCCACGTTCCTGTTCATGGTCGCCGGCTTCGAGCAGCCTTCCGCCGGGACCTTGACCCTGGATGGCGAAGAAATCAGGGAACCCGGTCCCAACCGCGGCATCGTGTTTCAGGAATATGTCCTTTTTCCCTGGCGGACGGTGAAAAAAAACATCGAGTTCGGGCTTGAAATCAAGAAAATTTCAAAAGCCGAACGGGATGAAAAATGCCGGGATCTGATCCATCTGGTCGGCTTGGCCGGATTCGAGGACGCCTATCCCCACACCCTGTCGGGCGGCATGAAGCAGCGGGTCTCCATCGCCCGCGCGTTGGCCTATGATCCGGACGTGTTGCTGATGGACGAACCTTTCGGCGCGTTGGATGCGCAGACACGCCGGCGCATGATTGCGGATCTGGTGAAAGTGCACGAAGCGACGAAAAAAACCTTCCTGTTCGTCACCCACAGCGTCGATGAAGCGATCGGACTGGCCGACCGCATCTGCCTCTTTTCCGCCCGACCCTCGATTATCAAGCAGGAATATAAAGTTTCCGTTCCCCGGCCCCGGAATGTGACCTCCGACGAATTCGTCCAGCTTGAACGGGAAATTCTGGAAAGCCTGGACGTCGAGGTGGAAAAAATGATGCACCTGGACCGGAAATAGCTCCGTCGGGTGCCGTTTTTTTCCGGCGGCGAAAAAAAAGGGCGCTTCCGGTTTGATCCGAAAGCGCCCGTTACAGGTTTCCCCAAGCATCCCCCAGGGAGGCGTCTCTTAATCTCTTACGCGAGAACCGCTCCCGGGTGGTTTCCCCCCGCCTTCGTCACGAACAGCCGCTGGTCTCGCCGCAGGTCATGCATTTCATGCAGGTGCCGTTGCGCACCAAGGTGAAATTGCCGCAAGTGGTGCACGAATCCCCTTCGTAGCCCTTCATGCGGGCGACGCGCGCCTGATCCATATGCATATCCGTGCTTTCCATGACGGCGGCGTCCACTTGCACCAGTTCGGTTACTTCCATCTGGCCGGCGGCAAGCATTTGGGGGGCGGCGTCGGTGCCGGTCATGGCGGCGACGCTGGCGACTTCGCCGGCGGCGGCCCGGGCGCCGTGAATGACCTCGAACCGCCCGCGCACGAATCCCTGGCTGGTGATCCGTTCCACGGTGCCCATGGCCGTTTCTTCCGGGTCGTTTATGTCGCCCTCGCTGTTGCCCCGGCCGGTGGTCGCCGGGTCCAGGTCGGCCGGTTCCACATGGGCCAGATCGTTGCGCCCCAGGTAACTGACCGCCAGTTCACGGAACAGGTAATCGAGGATGGAGGTGGACATCTTGATGGTTTCGTTGCCTTCGACGATGCCCGAAGGCTCGAATCGGGTGAAGGTGAAGGCTTCGACATATTCTTCCAGCGGCACGCCGTATTGCAGGGCGATGGAGATGGCGATGGCGAAATTGTTCATCAGCGAGCGGAAGGCGGCGCCTTCCTTGTGCATGTCGATGAAAATCTCGCCCAGTTTGCCGTCTACGTATTCGCCGGTGCGCAGGTATACTTTATGCCCGCCGACGATGGCTTTCTGGGTGTAGCCCTTGCGCCGGTCGGGCAGACGGCCGCGCCGGGTAATGTAGCGTTCGACGATTCGTTCGGTGATCGCCTCGGCGGCGATTCCCGCCTGTGCCGCAAGAGGTTGGTCCGCGACGGCGTCGGCCAAGTCAGTCAGGTCGTCTTCGTCGAGCAACGAAGACTGTAACGGCTGACTTAGCTTTGAGCCGTCGCGGTAGAGCGCATTTGCCTTGAGGCCCAACCGCCACGACAGCATGTAGGCTTCCATGCAGTCTTCTACGGTGGCGTCGTTGGGCATGTTGATGGTCTTGGAAATAGCACCGGAAATGAACGGCTGGCTCGCCGCCATCATGCGGATGTGGCTCTCCGCCGACAGCGACCGGATGCCGGTGCGCCCGCAGGGGCTGGCGCAGTCGAAGACCGGAAGGTGTTCGTCCTTCAAACCCGGCGCGCCTTCCAGCGTCATGGCGCCGCAGATGTAGGTATTGGCCTTTTCGATTTCGTCTTTGGTGAAGCCCAGGGTCGCCAGCATGTTGAAGGTGGGATCGTTCAGCTTGGCCAGGGGGATGCCCAGGGTTTTGGTGCAGAATTCCTCGCCCAAGGTCCATCGGTTGAAGGCGAACTTGATGTCGAAAGCGTCGGTAAGGGCATCGGCGATGGCGGCCAGCGCCGTTTTGGTGAATCCCTTTTTGGTCAGGCTCTCCGGGTTGATGCCGGGCGCACCTATCAGCGAGCCGTGGCCGACCGCGTAGTCGATCATGGCCTTGATCTCGTCTGCGTCATATCCCATGCGGGCGAGCGCTCCCGGCACCATGTGATTGATGATGCGGAAATAGCCGCCGCCTGCCAGTTTCTTGAACTTGACGAGGGCGAAATCGGGTTCGATGCCGGTGGTGTCGCAATCCATCACGAGGCCGATGGTGCCGGTCGGCGCGATCACCGAAACTTGCGCGTTGCGGTAGCCGTGTTCCTCCCCTTGCGAGAGCGCCGCATCCCAGGCCCGGCGCGCGGCCTGCGCCAGCGCCATATCCGGGCAGTCGCCGGCCTTAAGCGGCACCGGCTTGACCGCGAGATTGTTGTAGCCGTCTTCCTCGCCATAGGCGGCAAGGCGGTGGTTGCGGATAACGCGAAGCATATGTTCCCGGTTGGGGGCGTGGCCGGGGAAGGCCCCCATCTGTTCGGCCATTTCGGCGGAGGTGGCATAGGAAACACCGGTCATCAGCGCCGTAATGGCGCCGCAGATGGCGCGTCCGGCGTCGGAATCGTAGGGAATCGCGGAATCCATCAGGTAGCCGCCGATGTTGGCGAAACCGAGACCCAGCGTCCGGTATTCGTAAGAGAGCTTGGCAATTTGCTTCGACGGGAACTGGGCCATCATCACCGAAATTTCCAGGGTGATGGTCCACAGGCGCACGGCATGTTCGAAGGCATCGACCTCGAAGGTGCCGTCTCCGCGCGCAAACCGCATGAGGTTGAGCGACGCCAGGTTACAGGCCGTATCGTCGAGGAACATGTACTCGGAACATGGATTCGAAGCGTTGATGCGGCCCGATTCGGGGCACGTGTGCCAGTCGTTGATGGTGGTGTCGTACTGCAGGCCGGGGTCGGCGCAGGCCCAGGCGGCATAGCCGATCTCCTGCCACAGATCGCGCGCCTTGACCCGCTTGGCAACCTTGCCGTCGGTGCGCTGGATTAGTTCCCAGTCGCCGTCTTTGAGGACTTTGTCGAGAAAGCCGTTGGAAATGCGCACGCTGTTGTTGGAATTCTGGCCCGAAACCGTCATGTAGGCTTCCGAATCCCAGTCGGTGTTGAAAATGGGGAAGGAGATTTCGGTGAATCCCTGGCGGGCGAACTGGATCACCCGTTGAACGTAATTCTCCGGGACCATGGCCCGGCGCGCTTCCAGAATCGCCTGTTTCAGGATTTTGTTCTTCTTGGGATCGAAACGGCTTTCTTCATGGCCGTTGGCGCCCTTGGGGTCGTTGCAGGCGTCCATCACCAGGCTCATGTGCTTGGCGGTCAGCTTGGACCCGGCGACCAGGGCCGCGACTTTTTGTTCCTCGCGCACCTTCCAGTTGATGAAGGCGCTGATGTCGGGATGGTCGACGTCGACCACCACCATCTTGGCGGCGCGCCGGGTGGTGCCGCCGGATTTGATGGCGCCGGCGGCGCGGTCGCCGATTTTAAGGAAGCTCATCAGCCCCGAGGATTTGCCGCCGCCGGAAAGCGGTTCCTGTTCGGCGCGAAGCAGGGAGAAGTTGGTGCCGGTACCCGAGCCGTACTTGAACAGCCGGGCTTCACGCACCCACAGGTCCATGATGCCGCCTTCGTTGACCAGGTCGTCGTTGATTCCCTGGATGAAGCAGGCGTGGGGTTGCGGGTGCTCGTAAGACGTCTTCGACTTGACCAGCTTGCCGGTCTTGAAGTCGACATAATGATGGCCTTGCGACGGCCCGTCGATGCCGTAGGCCCAATGCAGGCCGGTATTGAACCACTGCGGCGAATTTGGCGCACCGGACTGGGCG
>JAOUPW010000561.1 GCA_029879665.1 Rhodospirillales bacterium
GCCGCCGTGCGGACTTCCATGAGCTGCGTCGGTTCCGCCCGTTGCGAGCAATCGTGCTTCAATGAACAAAAAGCGCACCGGATGTGTATTAATGCGACCCTGGACGACATGCACCGTCCGTCCCTCCCCTACAAGTTTAAGTTCAAGTTCTCCGGCTGCGCCAATGATTGCGTCAATGCCTCCCACCGATCCGATTTCGCCGTCATCGGCACTTGGCGCGACGATATGAAAGTCGACCAAGACAAATTCAAGGAATACATCGCCGAACGCGGACGCAAGGAAATCAATGATCAGGTCGTCAACATGTGCCCGACCCGCGCGCTTAGTATCAACGATGACGACACCCTTGACGTAGACAATAAAAGCTGTGTGCGCTGCATGCACTGCATCAACGTTCTGACCAAGGCCCTAAGCCCGGGAGATGATAAGGGCGTCAGCATCCTGATCGGCGGCAAACGAACGCTCAAGATCGGCGACCTGATGGGCACCATGGTCGTTCCTTTCATGAAAATGGAAACGGAAGAAGATTACGAAAGGTTGGTTGAAATCGGCGAAAACGCGATCGAATTTTTTGCCGAAAACGCACTTGAGCACGAACGCACCGGCGAAATGATCGAACGTATCGGCCTTGTAAATTTCCTTGAAGGCATCGGCCTTGAAGTCGATCCCAACATGGTTACTCATCCGCGCACCAGTTCCTATTTCCGCGCAGATGACTGGGATGAAGAAGTGGAAAAATGGAGCGCTCGTAAAGCAGGCGGCAAGGGCGCGGTCGCGGCCGAGTAAAATTTATTCCGCAACATGGATCAATAAGGAGCCGCATGCTTCCGGATTGACGGGAGCATGCGCCCTTGAAAAAGATGAGTTTGTTACCTGGAGGTTTTAAATGAGCGAGGCAAAAACACCCCCAAGAATGCCGAACGAAACAGGTGTTCCCGATCCGATGCCCCTGATGCATCCGGTGATGAGAAAGAATTTCGGCGCATGGGCCTGGCATGACCGACCGCGTCCGGGCGTGCTGCATCATGTCGCCAAAAGCGGTGATGAGATCTGGACCGTTAAGGCCGGCACTCAGCGTCAGATGGACGTCTACACCATCCGCAAGCTGTGCGATATCGCCGATGAATACGCCGACGGCCATGTTCGCTTCACGGCGCGTTCCAACATTGAATACATGGTCGATGATCAGTCCAAGGTAAACCCGCTGATCGAGAAACTGTCGGAAGAAGGTTTCCCCGTCGGCGGCACCGGAAACTCAATTTCCATGATTTCCCACACCCAGGGCTGGCTGCACTGCGATATTCCCGGCACCGACGCTTCCGGCGTGGTCAAGGCCCTGATGGATGAGATCTACCAGGACTTCCTGGTCGAGGAAATGCCCAACCGGGTCAAGATCACCACCTCCTGCTGCCAGATCAACTGCGGCGGTCAGGGTGATATCGCCATCAACATCCAGCACACCAAGCCGCCGATCATCAATCATGATCTGGTAGCCAACATGTGCGAACGCCCGGCGGTGGTCGCCCGCTGCCCGGTGGCGGCGATCCGGCCCGCCATGGTCGCCGGCAAACCGACCCTGGAAGTGGACGAAAAAAAATGCATCTGTTGCGGCGCCTGCTATCCGCCTTGCCCACCCATGCAAATCAATGACCCTGAACATTCCAAGCTCGCGATCTGGGTCGGCGGTAAGCATTCCAGCACCCGCACCAAACCCACCTTCCACAAGTTGGTGGTTGCGGGCCTGCCCAACAATGCGCCGCGCTGGCCGGAAGTCGCCGCGATCGTGAAAACCATCCTCAAGGCCTACAAGGAAGACGCACGGCCCTGGGAACGGATGAGCGAATGGATTGACCGCATTGGCTGGCCACGGTTTTTCGAAATGACCAACCTGCCCTTTACCAAGCATCACATCGAAAACTGGCGCGGCGGACGTAATTCCCTCAACGCATCCAGCCATGTCCACTTCTGATGTCCGGGTGTAAAATTTAGGGGGCGCGTACAACGATGAAATTCGGCATCATGGTCAACGAAGGGCCGTTTACCCATCAGGCATCCGATTCCGCCTATCAATTCGCCAAGGCGGCCATCGCAAAAGGACACCGCGTCATGCGCGTGTTCTTCTATTATGATGGCGTCAACAACGCCAACAAACTCAGCGAGCCGCAGTCCGATGACCGCAATCTGGTCAAACTGTGGGGAGAAATGGCAAAGGAACACAACGTCGATCTGGTTGTCTGCGTTGCCGCTGCGCTCAGGCGTGGCATCAAGGAGGAAAACCTGGCCGACGGCTTCCGCATTTCCGGGCTTGGCCAGTTGATCGAGATCGGCATCGCCGCCGACCGCTTTGTTGTCTTCGGCGATTAGAAT
>JAOUPW010000562.1 GCA_029879665.1 Rhodospirillales bacterium
TGCACCTGATAGGTGTCGCCGGCGGCGGTGGACGGATCGGGTGTACCAGCAGCGGGCGCAACCTCCGGTGTCTTCATGGCCGTCTTGACCGGTTCCGGCGGCGGCGGCGGCGGCGGTGGCGCGGCGGAGAGAACCTCTTCCGTGGTGGGCACCGTGGATTGTATATCCGACGGTTGCGTAGGAATTTTCCGGGCCGTGTTGACCGGGTGCAAGCGGTCCGTAACCGGCGGCGGGGCGACGGACCCAGGGGCCGCGACGGCAACGGGCGGTGCTTTTGGTTCTTCGGATTTGGGCAGCAGGCGTTCCACCTTGGTGCGGTCGCCGGAATTGCTGATCCGGTCATAGACCAGTTTATCGCGGTCGGGCACCTCCATGCCGCCTGGGCTGGCCGGGCGGGTTTTGATGGGGCCGAAATCGGCCCGGATCAAGGGAACCCCCGCCGTATTCTTTTCCTCTAGGCGGTCACCGTACACGGTCCAACCCGCGTAGCCGGCACCGCCAAGAAGCAGGAGGAGAAGCAGAAATCTGAGGCCATGGCGTTTTTTCGTCTTGGGAGGCGCGATGGGTTTGAAGGCCAGCCCGTCTGTCAGGCCGACGGGAATTGTGTCTTCATTTTCTTTCGGCACTTCCTCGGGCAACTGATCCACTGGCGCCATCAACGCAACTCCTCAACCGGGGCAACATCAAAAACCTTTAGTCCCGATGCAATCACGAATGCCATCCCCTGCACCAAGGCAAGGCGGGCGGCAGTCCGCATCCCATCATCGGGAACGATGAAACGAAGATTAGCATCTTCGTTGCCCTGGTTCCAAAGGGCGTGGAAGGTTCCGGCGAGATCCTGAAGAAAGTAAGCAATTCTGTGGGGTTCATGGGCCTTGGCGGCGCTTTTAACGATGTGCGGCCAGGCCGCCATGATCTTGATCAGGTCAATTTCGTGCGAATCGGTCAAAAGCGAGAGATCCGCTTCGGCCAGGGTTTTCGGTGTCAGCAGGCCTTCCAGGTCCATTTCCTTGGCCGCGTGGCGCAACACCGAACAAGCCCGGGCGTGGGCGTACTGAACATAAAAAACCGGGTTGTCGCGGGACTGTTCGGTCACCTTGACCAGATCGAAATCCAAGTGCGCGTCGTTCTTGCGGGTCAGCATGATGAAACGAACCACATCCCGGCCCACCTGATCGATGACGTCGCGCAGCGTGACGAAGGTCCCCGCCCGTTTCGACATCTTGACCGGCTTGCCCCCTTCCGTGAGGTTGACCATCTGGCAGAGCTTGACGTCGAGATCCCCTTCGCCGCCGCTCAGCGCCTTGACCGCGGCCTGCATACGTTTCACGTAGCCGCCATGATCAGCGCCCCAGACATTGATCATCGACTTAAACCCGCGCCGCACCTTATCCCGGTGATAGGCCATGTCGGTGGCGAAATAGGTCCAGGAACCGTCCGATTTCTTGATCGGGCGATCGACATCGTCGCCGAACTGAGTGGCCTTGAACAGGGTCTGCTCACGGGGCTCCCAATCGTCGGGCTTCTTGCCTTTGGGCGGTTCCAGCACGCCTTCGTAAATCAGGCCCTTGTCGGTCAGAAAGGACACCGCCTCATCCACCGCGCCGCCGTTCACCAGTGTGCGTTCGGAAGTGAAGGCATCGAAGGTCACGCCCAAGGCGCCCAGATCTTCGCGGATCAGGTCCATCATCGCATCGATGGCAAATAGCCGGATCGCTTCGAGCCAGTCTTCTTCGGGCGCGTTCTTCCATTTGTCCCCGTCCCGGTCCTTCAGCGCGTGCGCCGCCGGGATCAGGTATTCGCCGGGATAAAGCCCTTCCGGAAATTCGCCGATCTCTTCGCCCAGAACTTGCCGGTAGCGCAGATGCAAGGAGCGGGCAAGGGTGTCAACCTGGGCGCCGGCATCGTTGATGTAGTATTCGCGGGTAACGTCGTAGCCCGCCTTTTCCAAAAGTCCCGCCAGAGCATCGCCGACCACGGCGCCGCGTCCGTGACCCACATGCATGGGACCCGTGGGATTGGCGGACACGTATTCGACGTTGATTTTTTCGCCCTGGCCGATCATGGAATCGCCGTACCCCGGCCCGGCCTGAAGGATTTCCACCAACCGGGCATACCAAAAGTCGTTGTCCAGGCTGAAGTTGATGAAGCCGGGACCGGCGACTTCCGTGCCCGTCACGTGCTCCACCCCTGCCAGTTCCTGGGCCAGCATCTCGGCCAGATCGCGGGGCTTCATACCCGCCTGCTTGGCCAGGATCATTGCGGCATTGGTGGTAAGATCGCCGTGAGCGGCCTCGCGCGGCGGCTCGACCGAGACCCGGGACGTATCCAGGTCCGACGGCAGCTTGTACATAAAGGCAAG
>JAOUPW010000563.1 GCA_029879665.1 Rhodospirillales bacterium
CTTAAAACTTCAAAATTCAAAAAGAAAAAAGGCGGATAAAAACCGCCTTTTTCGAAAAAAACTTTCTTCGGCCTCAGTCTTCGGGATTTTACTGATTCAAGGGCACGCTCGGCTTGGCCGGTTCGGCCGGCTCGGCCGGCTGTTGCTGGACAGGTGCCGGTGTATCGAGAATCGATTTCTGCTCCCGGTCGATGCCGGACATGAAAGCCAGGGTCATACTGGTGATAAAAAAGGCCGCCGCCAACCCGGCCGTCGTTCGTGTCAAAAGATTGGCCGCCGCCCGACCGGACATAAAACCGCCCATACCGCCGCCGCCGCCACTGCTGCCCATGCCTAGACCTCCGCCCTCGCTCCGCTGCAGGAGGACCGTGCCGACCAGGGCGATCGCGATCAACAGGTGAATGACGAGAATAACCGTAAACATGGCAATCTTTCTATATGGGCCGCGCGCAAGGCGTTCGACAATTAGATGGGTGCTTTTAGTCCCTGAAAGGCAAAATGGCTAGAGGCAAGTTTGCGCGATGGCCCAAAAATCGTCCGCCTGGAGGCTGGCACCGCCGATAAGGCCTCCATCCACATCGGGAAGCGCAATGAGTTCGGCGGCATTTCCGGGCTTCATGGAGCCGCCATAGAGAATCCGCATCCCGTCCGCCTCCGCCCCGACCCGCGCGGCCAGTTCGGAACGGATAAAGGCATGAACCTCCTGGACTTCATCCGTGGTGGGGGTCCGACCGGTCCCGATGGCCCAGACGGGTTCATAGGCGATTACTGTATTCGCGGCCGTGGCCCCATCGGGCAGCGAGCCGGCCACTTGGGATTTGTTAACTTCCAGGGCCTTGCCCGCATCCCTTTCCGCCTCGGTTTCGCCGATACAGATAATGACGTTCAGGCCGGCGGCATGGCCGGCGGCGGCCTTGGCCCTGACCTGTTCATTCCGTTCGCCGTGATCGGTACGCCGTTCGGAATGGCCGACGATGACATAGTGGCAACCAAGATCCGCCAGCATGGCGGCACTGGTGTCGCCGGTATGGGCTCCTTTTACCTGGGAATGGCAATCCTGCCCCCCCAGTTGCAGACCGGAGCCCTCAATCGCGGCGCCGACCTTTGAAATCAGGGTAAAAGGCGGGCAAACCAGCATCTCGAAACCCCCGTTCTTCGCACTTTTCATGCGTGACGCGAGTTCGGAGGCAAGAGCCGTTCCATCGGCAGAAAGTCCATTCATTTTCCAATTTCCGGCAATCAGGGGGGTCCGGGAAGAAGCCATGTGTCATATCCGTGGGTAAAGGGTTGAATTCCGGGCATCGGTGTACCATGGGCGGCAAAGCGCGTCCAACCCCCCTCCGGGTAGGAATGCCCATGCCATATTCAGGATTCGCGGCTTACGGGCTGAAATTCCATGGTTGCGGCATGAAACCCGCGCTTTTATGATGCGCCACACCCCGACCGGACAAACCGAGTCTGCATACTCATACTCATAACAATTAAGAAACGGACCTTTTTTCATGCTTGAAGCCATCCGCAAGCGTTCCGCCTCCATTCTCGTGAAGCTCCTGTTCGTGCTTCTGATCCTGAGTTTTGCTGCCTGGGGTGTTGGTGACTACATTCAGGGCGGAAGTTCGGATACGAATATCGCAGAAGTGGGTAACGTGAAAATTTCACACGCCGACGTCAATAGTGAGATCCAGCGGGCGCTTTTAAGGCTGCAGAACACATTGGGCCAGCAGATCACCATGGAACAAGCAAGGAATATGGGAATCGTTGGTTCCGTGATCGGCCAATCCATCGACAGAACATTGCTCAGGCTGGGTGCGGACGATTTAGGGATCGCCATCAGCAACAACCTGATTTCCGACGACATCAAAAAGAATCCAATATTCATGGATGAACTAAAACGGTTCAACCGGGATATTTTTTATCAATTTCTCCGTAACAACAGCCTCACTGAGACCGGGTTTACCCAAATCGTGCGCGACACCATGGCGCAGATGCAATACGTGGGAAGCCTGACCATGGGCCTTACGGTTCCCGATGCCATGGCAAATAGCATCTACCGGTTCCAGCAGGAAATGCGTGTTGCGGAATCACTGTTGATTTCGAACAAGGACGCGCCCGATGCCGGAGAGCCGAATGATGAGGTTCTGAATGCGTTTTATAAGGAAAATGCCGCCAGTTACACGGCCCCTGAATACCGTGGCCTTACGATTGTTACCCTGAAGGTCGATGAACTGGCCAAGGAAATCAAAGTTTCGGAAAAACAGATCAAGGAATCTTTCGAACAACGGGCTGAAGAATTTTTCGCACCGGAACGACGGAAGTTGCAACAAATTATACTTACCGACGAAGCCGAAGCAAAAAAAGCC
>JAOUPW010000042.1 GCA_029879665.1 Rhodospirillales bacterium
CAAGGCCATCATGCGTGCTGAACTGTGGGACGAGCGCGCGAAAATCGACCGCGCCCTGCTGCCGACCATGGGCCGGATGATGAAAGACCAGATCGGCACCGACATTCCGGTGGAAAGCCAGGAAGAACTGGTCGCCCGCCACCGGTCGGAATTTTATTGACGCTGCAGGCGGGCCTTCCGGTCGGTAGGGAACGAGGAGCGGACATGGCGGGCGGGGGCGGAGAAGCTTGGTGCGCCCGATAGGATTCGAACCTGTGACTCCCAGACCAGGAATATTGAGTAAATGATCCTCCGGGATACGTGACGCAACAGGAAGATAAATAATTATAGCAGGTTAGTTTAATATGATGATTCCCGTCTGTCCCAAAATGTCGTCGTTTTTCGACCCCGATTGTGCCACGGAAAGATTTTGAAGACACCCTTCATTGGTCCGCTTGTTGCTCGGAACAATTCATTGTGGAGATGGAGTCTTGAGCTTACCTTCATAGCCAGAAGGGGCAGTAGCTGTTCAGACGGCTGCGGTGCTCTTTTATCTCCCGCACATGGCGTGTGCATTACCAATCCATGGGGGCTGGCTTGGGTGTGGAGGTAAATTACGTTAAGCAGATGAGAACGCGGTGTGAGCGGTAAGTGGTAAGGGACGGCCATGGTTGAAATTCTGTCGTTATTGTTGGCGGCTGTGGCCGCCGTGCTTTTGTTCAACCGGATGGGCCTTGGCTCGATCTTGGGCTATCTGGCGGCCGGCATCGTAGTCGGACCTGCCGGATTTTCGTTGGTCGATGATCCGGAAAATATGCGTCATATCGGTGAATTTGGCGTTGTTTTTTTACTGTTCCTGATCGGTATTGAAATCAAGCCACAACGCCTTTGGGTGATGCGTCGTCTGGTGTTCGGATTCGGCGGCGCGCAAGTGATGATAACGGGTCTGGCGTTGGCGGGCGTCGTTCACTTCACAGTTGGCGTCACCTTTGCTCAGTCATTTATCGTGGGATTTGGCCTTGCCCTGTCGTCCACGGCCTTCGGCCTTCAGATTCTCGCCGATAAAAACCAACTGACAACTCGCTGGGGGCGGTCCAGCTTCGCCATGCTGTTGTTCCAGGATTTGGCCGTCGTGCCGTTGATGGTGCTCGTGCCAATACTGGCTATTGGCAGCATGAACATAAGCGAATCCATGGGCCTTGCAGTGCTGGAATCGGGGGCTATCTTCGTTGCCGTGCTGGTCGTCGGGCGCTATGCGGTCAACCCTTTGCTGCGTGCCATTGCGCGCAGCCGAAACACGGACGCCTTCGTTGCCGCCGCCTTGCTATTGGTGCTCGGCTTTGCCTGGGTGATGGAACAAATCGGGCTTTCCATGGCCATGGGTGCCTTTATTGCGGGTGTGTTGCTGGCGGAATCAGAATACCGCCATCAGATCGAGGCTGATGTGTTGCCCTTCCGTGGCTTGCTCCTCGGCCTTTTCTTTATGAGCGTCGGCATGACTCTGGATCCGACGGCATTGGCGACCAACTGGCAAATAATCTTCGGCGGTACGGTGGCAATGCTCATGGTGAAAGCCGCGCTGATCGTTGGTCTTGCGCGTTTGTCCAAGCTATCGTTAGCGGACGCTCTGCGTTCCGGGTTCTTGCTGTCGCAGGCAGGCGAGTTTGGTTTTGTGCTGTTTTCCCTGGCTGGCGATCAAGGGCTGCTCCCCGAGGACTTGATCGATCCACTGCTGTCGATAATCGTACTCTCGATGGCTGCGACGCCGGTCATGGTGCGTATTGGCAACGCGATCGCAGACCGCAGCGGAACTGCGGAAGCCGACATGGTTGCAAATGAGGAGATGGAGGAGGCCCACCCGGTGCTGATCGCCGGCTTTGGCAGGGTCGGCAAAACAGTGGCAAGCCTTCTGAAGGCGAGCAACATTCCCTGTATCGCCATCGACATGGATGCGGATGGCGTGACGCAGGGGCGAAGCGAGGGTTATCAGGTGTTTTTCGGAGATGCCAGTCGGCCTGATGTCTTGCGCATGGTCGGCGCCACGCAGGCCCGGCTCATGGTGGTAACGCTGGATAATCCGGACGTGGCAGAGCGACTGATCCGCACGATGAGTCGCCTGTATCCGGATGTTCCCGTTCACGCACGGGTCCATGACTGGGATGTCGCAGACCGCTTTGAATCCCTGGGAGTTGCCCATTCCATTCCGGATACCGTTGAATCGAGTCTGCGCCTTGGCGCCACCATCCTTAAGGCTGCCGGTGTCAGCGAGGATGATCGCCGCGCCCTATTCGAGGATTTAAGTGCTGAGAATTATGCCAAGATGCGCGCCTGGAAGACCCACTAGCCTTTATTCAGGTTGGCGGGAACTTGGGGAACTGATCAATAATATTGGTGCGCCCGACAGGATTCGAACCTGTGACCCCCAGATTAGGAATCTGGTGCTCTATCCTACTGAGCTACGGGCGCCCAGGGTGCAATTTAACGGACCAGCTTGGAAAAGGGCACCGAATAATAGAGCATCAGGGATTCCGTACCCGGGTTGCTGTCGCCCAGGCTGGCGTTGGAATAATGGGAAACCGCCAGCCCCAGGCGCGAACGGTCGTCGAAACGGTAGGCGACTTCCAACTGCGAGCGGAATTCGATGGGATAATCCAGGTCCAGATCCTTGTTGCCGCCGATGTAAAAATGGGGCGCGAAACTGGGCGTCACCACGATCCGGTTGCCGAGATACACATCCATCAAAATACCGGCGCCGAAAAAGCCGCTGCCGGTGGAAGTTCCGGCCATGGCCAAAAACGGCTTGATCTGCCACAGCTTCCAATCGGAGCGGTATTCCATGCGGAATTCGACGCCCATGTCCTTCTGGCGGTTCCAATCGTAGGCGCCGGCGGCGAAGGACAGGAAATCCGGATCGTCGGCGCGGGCGGCCCCGGTCCAAAACAGGCTCAACGCTGCGGCGATTGCGGCGAGGGCAAGCCCCCCCCGGCGGCCTCGGCTATTTTTGTGCACGGTCCCCTCCCTGAAAGGCGTTGTTTGGGGTGATTGTAAGGGCTGGCAACCGGGTTTCAAGGGCCTTGCCCGCTGCGCTCATTTCAGGGATTTGAACCGTTCCGTGGTTTCAATCAAGGCGGAACGAATTCCCGGTTCCAGCGCCGTATGCCCGGCGTCGGGTACGATCACGTAATCGGCTTCCGGCCAAGCGCGGGCCAGTTCGTCGGCGGTGACGATGGGGCAGACCATGTCATAGCGCCCCTGCACGATCACCCCGGGGATGTCCCGGATGGCATCGATATGTTCGAGAATGAAGCCTTCCTCCATGAACATGGCGTTGACGAAGTAGTGAGCCTCGAGCCGGGCCAGATCGAGAATCCCCGCGCCCCCGACTTGGGTGGGAATCAGGGGCCAGGACTGCGGAGTCCGCCGCCGCTTTCCGCCCTGGCTGGAATTGTTGTTTGAATGAGCGCCCGCCGCCGGGATCAGCTTGGAGCACGCATTTTCATATGCGCTCCAGGCGCGGGCGGCGGGCATATGAACCTCGGGATCCTCGTTCATCAAGCGGCGGTAATAGGCGCCTTGCGGGTCGTGGCGTTCCTGTTCCGGAAGAAATTCCATAAACGCCCTCCAAGCCTCGGGAAAGATGATTCCCATGCCGGTCATGAACCAGTCCAGTTCCTTTTTCCGCGCGAGAAAAATCCCCCGCAGAACCAGGCTTGTGCATCGGTCCGGGTGATGGATGGCGTAATAGAGAGCCAGGGTCGAACCCCACGATCCGCCGAAAACCATCCAGCGTTCGATGTTCAGATGCCGGCGCAGGGCTTCGATGTCCTCGACCAAATGACCGGTGGTATTGTCCCCGGTTCCGGCGAAGGGGCGGGACCGTCCGGCGCCGCGCTGATCGAAGATGACGATGCGGTAATGGCGGGGATCGAAAAAACGCCGGTGAAAGGATGAGGCGCCGGCGCCGGGGCCGCCATGAAGAAACAGGGCGGGCTCGCCATCGGGATTGCCCGATTGTTCCCAATACATTTCATGGCCGCCGCTTAAGGTCAGCATGCCGTGATCGTAGGGTTCGATCGGCGGGAACAATTCGTAGGAATACCGTTCAACCGCATCCATGGCAAAGTCCTTCTGAAATCTGCGTGTCGCCATTATAGGGGGCAAACCGCCCGAAGTCCTGCGCTCTCCGTAACAACTGGACGCGGCCCCGCCGATGGGTCCATGCTTCGGGCGTCATGAAAAAAACATACCTCCTTATTCTTGCCGCCTGTCTGCTGTGGGGTCCCGGGTCGCGGGCCGCCGCAGAGCCATTAAAAACGATCGGCACGGCGACGGCGGTTTCGGTGACCGACGGCGACACTTTGATCCTGGACCGAACAGTTGAAGGTTCCAATGAAGTCCGCCTGGTCGGCATTCAGGCGCCCAAGCTGCCCTTGGGACGGAAAGGCTTCAAGGCCTGGCCGCTTGCCGGGGCCGCCAAGGCGGAACTGGAAAAACTCGTCCTCGGCAAACGCCTGACCTTGTCCTTCGGCGGCGCGCCCATGGACCGGCACGGCCGCCTGTTGGCGCATTTGCACGATGAAGACGGGCGCTGGGTCCAGGGAGAACTGCTGCGCTTAGGCCTGGCCCGGGTCTACAGTTTTCCCGACAACCGCGCCCGGGTCGCCGATATGCTGAAACTTGAGGCCGAAGCCCGGGCGCAAAGGCGCGGCATCTGGGCGTTGCGTTTCTATGAAGTGCGGACAGCTGAAACCGTGGCGGGGGGATTCAATACCTTTCAACTGGTGGAAGGCCGCGTGCGGGACACGGCCAAAGTCAAAGGAACGGTGTATCTCAACTTCGGCGCAGATTGGCGATCGGATTTCACGATTTCCGTTTCCTCCCGCGCGGCGCGGATGTTCACCAAGGCGGGCATCGATTTATTGCAGCTGAAAGGGCGTATTGTCCGGGTTCGGGGCTGGTTGAAAAAACGCAACGGTCCGATGATCGAAGCGACCCATCCCGAACAGATCGAAATCACGGATGGTTAAGCCTCTAGGGTTTCGAGAAGTTCGCCGGCCCCATCGAAACAGGCGGCGATCAAAGGGCCGCCGAAACCGCAGCCGCCGTCAATGGTCGCCGTGAAGGCGTGAACGGCCAGACCCTGGTGACGGTGATCGTACCCGCGCACCACCCGCCGGAATCCGGAGTAAGAAGAACCAATCCGCTCGAAATCCTGTCCGCCCCACCAGAAGCTGTCCGTCTGTTCGGACAAGGGGCGGGAGACGTCAATGCCGGCATTGACGAAAAGCATGGTCCCGTCATCTGAAAAAGCGGCGCGGCGGAGCGTTGCCATCAGGGCGTCGTGCCCGTCATAGGCGCGAATTCTGGACCTGAGCGCGGCGGTCCATTTGCTAATGTTGATCGTTCCCCCCATCAGGGCCCGTTGGCAGGATTCTCCGCTCTGGCCATAGGCATTGAGGGTAGACTCGACACCATTTTTCAACATCCACTCGACAACTTCGCGCGGATTGGGCGCAAAATGAATTTGCAGCAGCTTGTGCCACATTTCTTCCTGGGCACCGCGAAGATAGACGATATCCTGAAACTCGGCGCCGCGCCGGGCAATCAGGCTGCGCCGGAACAGAAGAAGTTCGTCAATGGTCTGAAGCACCGCCGGGCCGAGGCCGAGGAAGTTGCCAAGGTAGACAAGACTGTCACGGGGCCCGATTTTTCCGGCGATTTGTTGATGAAGCCGGCCCAGACGTTCGGCTTCGCCATGAATGGCGCCGACCGCCCAATATTTGAAACCGGAAGCCAATGTCGCGAAACGGGCCTGTTCGGACATTGACGAGACGCCTCAATTCTTGACTGGGATAATGATCCGGTTGCCCCTGGTCAGGCGGCTTCGAGAAGTTCTTCCAGTTTTACAGTCGCCTGTTCGACGTCAATTTTATCCACCGCAGCCAATTCACAGGCCAGACGGTCGCGCGCCGATTCGTAAATCTGGCGTTCGCTGAAAGATTGGTCCGGTTGACCGGCGTTGCGGTGAAGATCGCGAACAACTTCGGCGATAGAGATAGGGTCGCCGGAATTGATCTTTGCTTCATATTCCTGGGCGCGGCGGCTCCACATGGTGCGCTTGACCCGTGCCCGGCCTTTTAATTTGTTCAAGGCATCATCCATGATCTTGCGGGAACTCAGCTTTCGCAGCCCGGCTTCCGTCGCCTTGGTCAATGGAACGCGAAGGATCATGCGGTCGCGTTCAAAGGAAATGACAAATAACTGTAATTTGTGACCGGCGATTTCCCGGGATTCAATTTCCGTAACCTTACCGACCCCGTGCGTTGGGTAAACAACGTAATCACCGGTTGAGAATTTCGGAATTTCCACCTTTTTCGGCGGTGCTTTTTTCTCCGGCGGCGCCACGGGCGGTTCCGGCGCCTTCTTGGCGACCGCGGCTTTCGGCTTTTCCTTGACGATGGGTTTAAATTTGGGTGCAGGTTTCTTTTTAACGGCAGTTTTCTTTTTCATTACCTTCTTTTTTGCCTTTACAGCCGGGCTCTTTTTAACGGCAACCTTTTTCTTGGGCGCCGCTTTTTTCTTTTGCACGACTTTCTTTTTAACAGGGGTCTTTTTCTTGGCCTTGACCTTATTTTTTACGGACTTCTTAGCGACAACCTTCTTTTTGGCGGCCGTGACACGTTTACCAGCCTTTTTCTTGGTCGGTGAGTGTGTCTTGGATTTTTTCTTAACTGACGTTTTCAAAGTCATATTTCCCGCATCCCCTGCCGAAGAGAGACAAAAACCTGCAATACAAAACCCGACGTGCCTGATACATAAACACGAGAGGCGATGCCGTCATCCCGGATTGTTGTGTGGCCGGATGTCCCTACACAGGATCTGGCGTGAGAACATTTAAGGAACGTTCCCGGCCGGCTACTTTGGTTCCAGGGTGCAAATAAGCCTCGATGGGCACCTGCAACCCTTATGATATAACATAAAATGGGGGGGAAAAATAGGCCCCATCACTGATTGCGGATATGTGGATTTGCAGCGCCGAACAGGTTTGACCGAACCCATTGCATAGGGTCGGCAAACCTGTGAATCCGGCCAACATTAAAGGATCCGGAGATGCCTCAGGTGCCCTTCCCGGGATTGGGGCTTAGAAGCTCCAGTTTATCGGGTTTTCCATCCCATTCAGCGGCATCGGCGGGCGATTCGCCCTGGCGGGTGATGTTGGGCCATTTGGTGGCATATTCCGCGTTGATTTGCAGCCATTGCTCCAGATTCGGCTCCGTATCGGGAACAATCGCTTCCGCCGGGCATTCAGGTTCGCAAACCCCACAGTCGATACATTCATCCGGGTGGATCACGAGAAAATTCTCGCCCTCGTAGAAACAGTCAACCGGGCAGACCTCGATGCAATCCATGTATTTGCATTTAATGCAATTTTCGATAACGACATACGTCATATTGTGCTCCGTCGTAGGTGTATTTCTCTAACTGGGGGTTATGCGGATCCTAGGGGAATTCCTGTAATTTAGACTTGAGCAGTATCAAGAACCCCTAGACGGGTAAGAACTTTTTTACGGGCTTCGCCGCTTTCCCGGTCGGGAACGTAAATCAGGCCGGCGACCCGGCGCACCAGATTGGATTCATAGTTATGAAGCTCTCCGTCGGCGTAGGCGACTTCCCACAGCATTTCGATCATTCCGACCCGGTCCTCATGTGAAAAATTATCCTTAACCGTTCTGGTGAAGCCGTAAAGCTCATGACTGTCGGCAACCTTTTCCCGTGCTTCCTCGAATAATTCCGCCGCCGCGTCCTTGCTCAGCCCGAAATTCCGGTTCAGCAGTGAAATAATCGTCGCCCGTTCATCCTCGTCGATGTGGCCATCCATGGCCGCCGCCTCGATCAGGAGGGCCGCCGCAGCCATCTGCAAATCATTCTGTCCGGGCGCGGAAGCGGTATCCGCGCTGGCCCCCTTAAGGAGGGCCCTGATCCTTGAAATCATTTCATTGCCTAACATACCCGCGCCCCGGTGAACAAGCCCCTCGGTTAACGTCATTTTTTCTTGTTTGCAAGAGTTTGGAAGAATACCTCTTGTCCATGACTGCAAACAGCCACGACAAACGTGTCCATGCCCCCGCCACGGCGCGCAACCGGGACCCGATTCTGGCGGTGCTGAGGCGGATTTTTCCTGAATCCGGCAGGGTTTTGGAGGTGGCGTCCGGCTCCGGCGAGCACGCCGCTTATTTTGCCCCCCGCCTGCCCGGGCTCACCTGGCAGCCTTCCGATCCGGACCCGGCCCACTGTGCTTCCATTGCCGCCTGGGCGGACCACGGCAATGCCGCCAATCTGCGGGCGCCGATGACCCTGGACGTGCTCGCCAACCCGTGGCCGGTAACGCAAGCCGATGCGGTGGTCTGTATCAACATGATCCATATCGCACCGTGGGACTGCTGCTTAGGTCTGCTCGACGGCGCCGCCCGTATTCTCGGCCCCGGCGGTGTGCTTTATCTTTACGGTCCCTACCGCATCGGCGGTCGGCATACGGCGCCCAGCAACGAAAGCTTCGATGCGTGGTTGACCGACCAGAACCCGTCGTGGGGGGTGCGCGATCTGGACCGGGTGCGCGAAGAAGCGGATGGCCGGGGCCTGAAACTGATGGAAACGGTGGAGATGCCGGCCAATAACCTGTCGGTGATTTTCCGCAAGGAAGGCAAGGGCGGCTCCGTCATTTCCGTCTGAAGAAACGGTCCATCAACCGGTCGATGGCCCGCCGGTCCGATTTGGTCGGGCGGCCGGCGCCAGGGTCGCGGCCGTCGGCGGGAAGTTCGCTCCGGGGGCTCGCACGTGGGGTGGGCGGCGCCAGATCGGCGTAAAGGGTGCGGGCTTCGGTTGCCGGGCCGCGCCGCCGGCCCAGGTCGCGGACTTCGATGACGCGGATATCGTCTCCCTTGGGAAAGGTCAGCACATCGCCGATGCGAAGCCCGTGGTGGGGTTTGCTGACCGGCGTCTTGTTCACGCGCAACTTGCCGGTGGCGCAAAACTTGGTCGCCAGCGAGCGGCTTTTGAAAAAGCGTGCATACCACAGCCATTGATCCAGGCGGCGGATTTCGTCGTTCATGTTGTTTTGGGGCATGTTGTTTTGGGGCAAGGGGATTCGGGACTCATTGCAGGGCGAGATCCCGAAGCTTGGCAAAAGGGGAATGATCTTCGCTCCGGGCCGGCGCCGGTTGTTCCGTGGCGGAATGCGGGGCGCCCT
>JAOUPW010000564.1 GCA_029879665.1 Rhodospirillales bacterium
CCGGGTAACTACGATGCGGCCAGGCTGTTTAAAACCTGGGGCGCGCCATTGGATATTATCGATCCCGGTATTGCGTTTAAGCAGTATCCCTGTTGCGCCAGCACCCATTCAGCGATTGACGCCATTTTGACGATATGCCGAGAACACGGCCTGAAAGGGGATCAGATTGCGTCGATTACGTCATGGACCCATCCCCGCAGGCTCCGTCACACCAACCGTCCCAATCCGAAATCTGGACTGGATGCCAAGTTCAGTGTGCAATACTGTCTTGCTCGGGCGGCGTTGGACGGAAATGTCCGGTTGAATCATTTTGAAGATGTTGTGATCAACGACCCTGGGGTGCGTGAAATGATGAGCAGGATTACCGCCGAGCCCCACCCGGAATCAAAAATGGATACGTCCGAACACTTTTTCGCGGATGTTACCGTCAAAACCCGCGAAGGCGAATCCTTCCGCGCGTTTGTTGACCGGCCGGCCGGCCGGGACCGGGACCACCCCCTTCCGGAGGGAACGCTGGAGCGCAAATTCGAAGACTGTGCATCAAAAAAACTTGATGCCGGGGCGGTTGAAGCCGTGCGGAAATCCATTCTTGACCTTGAATCGGCCAGTCGGATTTCAGACATTTCAGAGCTTATTCTGCAAGGCACATCTGTCTTTGAGGATGTTGCGATGAACGGCCAAGGAGAGACCCGTGCAGCCCATGTCGTGGCGGGATAATTGAAGACAAGAACCGAATCAAGACAACAGAAACAATAATAAGATAACAGGAAAAAGTATCAAATCATGTCGGCTAGCGATTTATCACAGGAAAAACCGGATGTCGTTGTTATTGGCGCGGGTAACGCGGCCTTATGTTCGGCGATTTCGGCCCATGAAAATGGCGCCAATGTTTTGATTCTCGAAGCGGCGCCCTTAGAGCGCCGGGGAGGAAATTCGCATTTCACCGGCGGCGCTTTCCGCTTCGCCTACAACGGCATCGAAGACCTGCAGGAAATCTGCACGGACATGACCGAACAGGAAATCAACGAAGTCGATTACGGAACCTATACGGAAGAACAATTTTTCGACGACATGTTCGAATTGACCAAGTTCCGGACCGATCCTGATCTCTGTGAAATTCTGGTTCGCAACAGTTTTGAAACCGCGAAATGGGTTAGTCGGCAGGGGGTTAAGCTGCGCCCCGGTTTGGGCCGGCAGGCATTTAAGGTCGACGGCAGGTTTAAATTCTGGGGCGGCCTTGCTCTTCATATCTGGGGCGGCGGTCCCGACATGATGAAGGCGCTTTACGATAACGCCGAAAGCAAGCGGATCCGTATTTATTACGAAACACCGGCGGTGTCTCTTCTTCGTTCCGGCAACCGGGTTGTGGGCGTTATCGCCCAACATCAGGGAAAAACCGTTGAGATCCCGGCGAAGGCGGTTGTGCTGGCATGTGGAAGCTTTGAATCAAATCCCCAAATGCGCGCCCAGTATCTGGGCCGAAACTGGGATGTCGCAAAGGTCCGCGGTACGCAATACAACATGGGAGCGGGGCTTCGCATGGCTATGGAATGCGGTGCCCGCCCCCACGGCAACTGGTCCGGCTGTCATTCGGTCGCCTGGGACGTGAATGCGCCGCCTTACGGCGATCTAACCATTGGCGACCAGTTTCAGAAACACAATTATCCCTTCGGAATCATCGTCAATTCCAATGGCGAAAGGTATGTGGATGAAGGGGCTAATTTTCACAGCCACACCTACGCAAAATACGGCGGCATTATCCTTGAGCAGCCGGACATGAATGTCTGGCAGGTTTTCGACGCCAAGGTGGCCCATCTCCTCAGAAGTGAATACAGAATCCGCCGTGTAACCAAGGCCGAGTCGGATACTCTTGAGGGTTTGGCTGGTATGTTGGAAGGAGTTGACGGCACTCGGTTTCTGGAAACGGTCAAACAATTCAACAAAGCGTGCAAAACCGACATTCCCTTCAATCCAAACGTGCTTGACGGTCGCTGCACAGAGGGGCTTGCCGTAAATAAAACCAATTGGGCGAACCCACTCGACACACCGCCGTATCACGCATATCACGTGACGACGGGAGTGACATTCACCTTTGGTGGTGTAAAGGTTACGACCAAGGCGGAAATCGAAGACCAGTACGGCGGGATGATTCCCGGGCTTTATGCCGCCGGCGAAATGGTTGGTGGGTTGTTCTACAATAATTATGCGAGCGGGACAGGGTTAATGTCCGGCGCCGTTTTCGGGCGGCTGGCCGGAAAAAATGCGGCCCGGTTCGCGAAGGAATGTGACTCGGCACAGTCGGCCACGATGGCGGACTGACCGGCGCATGGGGAAGAAGGCGAACCGGA
>JAOUPW010000565.1 GCA_029879665.1 Rhodospirillales bacterium
TGCTCAGCAAAGGGCACGGTTGTCTTGCGCTCTACGTCAACCTGCATCGTTGCGGTTTCATAACCGATGAGGACATCGCCCAATTCTGCAAGAAAGGCGGCATCCTGGGCGAGCATCCCGATATGACCAAGGTTCCGGGCGCGGAAGCTTCAACCGGATCGCTGGGCCACGGCCTCAGTTTCGCCGTCGGAATCGCGATGGGTCATAAGATCCGCAAAATGAACAACCGCATGTTCGTTTTGATCGGCGACGGCGAGAACCAGGAAGGAACCGTCTGGGAGGCCGCCCATATCGCCGCCAACCACCGCCTCAAGAATCTTTGTGTCATTGTCGACTGGAACCAATCCGGCATGCAGTTGCTGCCCGAGGACGACCTACCCGCAAAATGGCGGGCCTTCGGCTGGCATACCCAGGAAATCAACGGCCATGACGAACATGAAATCGCGCATGCCTTTGATGCGGTTTCCGGAAAAGACACGGATCGGCCCAGCGTCATTCTCGCCCATACGGTCAAGGGCAAGGGGGTGCCGATGATCGAAGGGCATGGCCCCTGGCATCACCGCATCCCCAATGAAGAGGAATACGCCGAAATTTTGAGGGCGCTGTCATGAGCCAGGACGTCAATAAATCCATCCGCAATCAGTTCGCCGATACCATGTTGGCGGTCGGGCAGTCGGACCAAGAACTTGTCGTCATCGTCGGAGATATCAGCCACGGTGTTCTGCAGCCTTTCGCAAAGGCATTTCCGGATCGTTATTTCAACATTGGTATTCTCGAGCCAACCACCGTCAGTCTGGGCGCGGGCATGGCCCGGGTCGGTTTATATCCGGTTTTGCATACCATTGCTCCGTTTCTGGTCGAGCGGTCATTCGAGCAGATCAAGCTGGATTTCTGCTATCATAAGCTTCACGGCAATATCGTCACTGTCGGCAGCGCTTTTGATTATTCCAATCTGGGCTGCACCCATCACTGTTACAACGATTTCGCGCTATTGAAGACCCTGCCGGGAGTTGAGATCACCTATCCCGGCACGGCGTTGGAATTCGACGTATTGTTCCGACAAGCCTATCGCAACCCGGCGGTAACCTATTACCGAATCCCGGGCCGTTCCCACGGGGTGGAATTCAAAGTTTCCGATATCGAACTTGGGCGGGGAATCAAGGTTGCCGAGGGCAGCGACCTGACGCTGATCGCGACCGGGCCACACCTCCGGACAGCACTGGAGGTCCGCGACCGCCTTTCCGCATCGGGGAAATCGGCCGAGGTCATCTACATCCATACCATCCGACCGCTGGACGTGGACCTGGTACATGCCAGCGTCGATAAGACCCGCCATGTGGTCGTGATCGAGGAACACATGCGTTCCGGCGGCCTGGGCGACGAGGTGCTGCGGGAAACACGTAATATCTCCGATGTACGGTATGCCTCTGCTTCCATCCCCGATGTCTTTGTCACCGATTATGGCGAATACGATGAATTATGCGAAAGCGTCGGACTAAGCACAGAGGGTGTTCTGCGTCTGGTCAGGGATAAATTGAACATCTCATAACCCGGGTTGAATCTTTAAAAGAATCTAATCTTATGGCCCATTCCGATCCCCCTCGTTTCACCCGCGCCGCCGTACTGGTGGAAACCGGCAGGCCGCTGGAAATCATGGAATTGCGTCTGCCGGATTTGAAGCCGGGGCAGGTGATGGTCGAAATGGAGTATGCCGGCGTCTGTCATACCCAGCTTCACGAAATCCGTGGCCGGCGCGGAGTGGACCGCTTTCTGCCCCATACCCTGGGGCATGAAGGGTCGGGAACGGTTCTTGCCTGCGGCGAAGGCGTGCATAAAGTAAAGCCTGGCGACCGGGCCGTCCTTACCTGGATCAAGGGCGAAGGAGCGGACGTTCCTTCATCCACTTATCAAGGAGAATCCGTCACGGTCAATTCAGGCGCTATCAGCACGTTCATGACCGTCACCGTGACCTGCGAAAACCGTCTGGTGCCGGTTACCCATGACAAGCTTCCCACGCGCGACGCGGCCCTGCTGGGGTGCGCGGTTCCGACCGGCGCCGGCGTGATTGAGAACACGGCGGATGTCGCCCCCGGGGCCGCCGTCGCTATTTTTGGATGCGGCGGCATCGGCATGAGCGCCATCCTGGCCGCCGCCATGCGCAAAGCCGCTGTCGTTATTGCCATTGATGTGGTGGCTGACAAACTGGCAGCCGCCGCCGCAGCCGGCGCCACCCATGCCATCAATGCCGCAGGTGAAGACCCGGTCGCGCGCATCATGGAGATAACGGAAGGAAGAGGAGTCGATATCGCCCTGGAAGCCATTGGCAGGCCCGATACCATGG
>JAOUPW010000043.1 GCA_029879665.1 Rhodospirillales bacterium
ACCCGACATGGATGGCCGGGTTGTCGGGCGGGGCTGGACTCAACCCGGTGGCAGACCACACGCGGAAACGGAAGCCCTGTCCCGTGCAGGCGATCTTGCTCGGGGGGCAACTGCCTACGTCACCCTGGAGCCATGCGACCACCATGGAGAAACTCCCCCTTGTTCCCAATCGCTTATCGCCGCCGGAATTGGCCGGGTTGTCTTCGCCCTTGAAGACCCGGACACCCGGGTTGCTGGGAAGGGGAGGGTGCGGCTGAAGGAAGCCGGGATTGATGTGTTTTCAGGGTTATGCGCGGATGACGCGGAAAAGGTCAATCAGGGGTTTTTCCTTAGAGTCCGGGCGGGCCGGCCGCTTTTCACCTTGAAGGTGGCGACCACTCTTGATGGGCGGATCGCAACCGCAAACGGAGAAAGCCGATGGATCACCGGCCCCGAAGCCAGGGTCCAGGTTCACCGGATGAGGGCCGAACACGATGCGATCCTCACCGGGATCGGGACGGTGCTTGCCGATGACCCGTCCTTGACCTGCCGGCTTCCGGGTATGGAGGACCGATCCCCGGTCAGGATCGTACTGGACAGCCGGATGAGTATTGCCGCGGACTGTTTTCTCGTGAAAACAGCCGGGGAGACCCCGACATGGTTGATTACGATTCCGGGAAGCGATCCTTCCAAACGAAGGTCTTTGGAAAAAGCCGGCGTGACCGTGGTCGAAATTGCCCCCGATGCGAATGGTCACCCCGATCTTTCCTCCCTTGCCAAGGAGTTGGGGAGCCGCGGGCTGACCCGGGTGCTGGTGGAAGGGGGAGGGCGGTTAGCGGCGTCATTTGTCACCTCCGGGCTGATTGACCGCTTGGCTTGGTTTCGTGCGCCTTCCGTCTTCGGCGGAGATGGGCTTTCCGCCGTGGAGAAGATTGGGCTCAAGGCCCTTTCCGAAGCGCCCGCCTTTAATCGAACAAGTATTCGGACCTTGGGTCCGGATGTTCTGGAAACCTTTGAGCGAAAACACTAATCTGTAGGACCATGTTTACCGGAATCATCAACGATCTTGGCCGGGTTCGCGCCGTCAAAACTCCAAGCGACACGGGGGGCGACACCTGTATTGAAATATCCACGGCCTTTGCCACGGCGGATATGGATATTGGGGCTTCCATTGCCTGTTCGGGCATCTGTTTAACCGTGATCGACAAGGGCGCCGACTGGTTCGCGGTCCAAGCGTCGGCTGAAACCCTGTCCTGTACGACGCTCGGTGCCTGGACCGAAGGATCGGCCGTCAACCTGGAACGGGCCCTTAAAGTGGGAGACGAATTGGGCGGACATATCGTTTCCGGACATGTGGATGGGGTAGGGCGCCTCATCTCCCGGGTTCCGGAAGGGGACTCTCTCAGGCTTGTTTTTGAGGCTCCCGAGGGACTGTCGCGGTTTATCGCCCCAAAGGGCTCAATCAGCGTCGACGGCGTCTCCTTGACCGTAAACGAAGTAAATAATGCCCAATTTGGGGTCAATATCATCCCCCATACGCAGAATGCGACAACCCTTGGAATACTTTCCGAGGGTGACCCCGTTAACCTGGAAATCGATATGCTGGCGCGGTATGTTGCGCGCCTTCACGAAACGACTTGAACTTTCCTTAGTAAGGATACCCAGCGTGACAGATACAGATTACCTGTCGTCCATCGAGGATATTATCGAGGACGCCCGAAACGGAAAAATATTTATTCTTGTCGATGACGAGGAACGGGAAAACGAAGGCGACTTGGTTATTCCCGCCCAAATGGCTACTCCGGAGGCGGTTAATTTTATGGCCAAATATGGCCGGGGATTGATCTGCCTGGCCATGACGCGAGAACGGATCGAGCAACTTGATCTTCCCAGAATGGCACGACATAACGAATCCCGTCATGAGACGGCATTCACCGTATCAATCGAAGCCCGGGAAGGGGTAACGACAGGTATTTCTGCCTCTGACAGGGCACGAACAATCGCCGTTGCCACAGATCCTTCAAAGAATAAACAAGACCTGGTTACGCCGGGACATGTGTTCCCTCTTGAGGCCCGGGACGGTGGTGTTCTTGTCCGCACCGGCCATACCGAAGCTGCGGTCGATGTTTCGCGGTTGGCGGGCCTTAACCCATCCGGGGTGATATGCGAAATCATGAATGAAGATGGAACTATGGCGCGCATGCCTGATCTGGTGAAGTTTTCCCAGTTTCATAATATCAAAATTGGAACCATTTCCGATCTGATTGCATACCGTCTGCGTCATGACAGGTTGATAGAAAGAATTCTTGAAAACGACCTGAATACGATTTACGGCGGCAATTTCCGGATGTGTGTATATGTCAATAAAATCGCGTATGCCGAACACATTGCCCTGGTCAAGGGCGATGTATCCAAAGGCGGTCCGGTCCTGGTGCGGATGCATGCCATGAACGTTCTTGATGATGTTTTGGGCGATACCAGTTCGAAAAGGGAACGGGAACTTCAGAAGGCGATGAAGATGATAAGCGAAGAAGGAAGGGGCGTGATCGTTCTAATTCGTGAACCATACCGTAGGAGTCTTTCCGATAAAGTGCGGGCCAAACTCGGACACGAAGTCGCCCCTAATCCTGAGTTGCGAGATTATGGCGTCGGTGCGCAAATCCTGCTCGACCTTGGCGTCCGAGAAATGGAATTGTTGTCTAATACCAAGCGAACCATTGTCGGGCTGGAAGGGTATGGCCTGACCGTGATCGGCCAACGCCCAATTCCATGAAGGTATATTCCAAATGAACGAAACCCCTGTAATTCAGATCGTCGAAGCCCGGTTTTACGAGGATATCGCTGACGAATTGGTCAAGGGCGCCGTGCAGGTTCTGGAGCAGGCCGGTCAACCCTACGAACGGGTTTCGGTTCCCGGCGTCTTTGAAATCCCGGCGGCCGTGCATTTTTCCATTCGCGCCCTGGAGGTTCACTCAATTTCCAGGCGGTTTGCCGGTTTTATCGCCTTGGGGTGTGTCATTCGCGGAGAAACCTCCCATTACGATTATGTGTGTAGTGAATCGGCCCGTAGTCTTATGGACCTGAGCATTCGCAACAGCATCGCCCTTGGTTTTGGAATTCTCACTTGTGAAAATTACGATCAGGCATGGACCCGGGCCGCGGTTGACCAGAAAAACAAGGGCGGAGATGCGGCGCGCGCATGTTTGAGGATGATTGAGATCAAAAAAGATCTTCGTCTGACCACCCAATGAACAATGACCTTTCTTCGCAAGATAGTCTCCCGGAAGAAACGGGGGGAAAGGCCCGTGGACGTAGTTATGCGCGCCTTGCCGCCGTTCAGGCCTTGTACGAAATGGATATTGCTGGGGCAGGTTCCGAGGCGGTCCTTCGAGACTTCCTGGCCAACCGTTGGGCGGGAACGCTGATCGGCAATAAAGATGACGAAGGAAACAATGCAGGGGCTCCTGTAAAAACGGATCATGAGTTGTTGTCCGAGCTTGTCCAGGGAGTTTCGGGTCGGAGTGAGGAATTGGATTTATTGATTGCGCCCGCCCTTTCTGGAGATAGGGATCTGGAGCGCATGGAAACACTTTTAAAAGCAATTTTCCGGGCGGGCACTTTCGAGCTTGTGGATCATGACAAGATCCCGGCCAAAATTATCATCAGCGAATATGTGGATATCGCACATGCGTTTTTTTCCGGTCCCGAGCCGGGGTTGGTCAATGGCGTTCTCGATAACCTGGCGCGCACTTTGAGGCCGGATGATTTCGAGGCCAAATGACTTTAAGGTAGAAAAAGGTGCCCCGTAGTAAAAGTGGACTTAATGAATTTGATCTGATCAGGCGCTTTTTTGTTCCATTGACGAAAAATGCTCCTGGTGCGTTCGCCTTGAGCGATGATGCGGCGATTTTGTCCGTTGAACCAGGGCGCAATCTGGTGGTGACGACGGATATGATGGTTTCCGGCGTCCACTTTCTTCCCGACACTGCCCCCGAGGACATTGCCGCAAAACTGCTCAGGGTCAATCTTTCCGATCTTGCCTCAATGGGAGCCGTACCGGAATCCTATACCCTATCCATTGCCCTGCCGAAATCCGACTCTTCCGCGAATGAGGCGTGGTTGAAACGTTTTGCGACAGGATTATCGGATGAACAGAATATTTGGGATATTTCTCTTGTTGGTGGCGACACGGTATCGACTCCGGGGGCCCTGACGCTAAACGTGACGGCCTTTGGATCGGTTCCCGTCGGAGGGGAACTGCGTCGTTCCGGCGCTGTTTCAGGAGATTCTATTTTTGTATCGGGAACGCTAGGGGATGCGGCCCTGGGATTGAATGCGCTTAAAGGCGATATTTCCGGGCTTGCCCGGGAAGCCTTGGACTATCTCGTATCCCGCCACCGCCGGCCTTCTCCACGCGGCGCCCTTGGCCGTCGTCTGGCGGGATTGGCGACATCGACGATCGATGTTTCAGATGGCTTGGCCGCTGATCTGGAACATATTTGCGAGGCCTCAGGCGTTTCGGCTACCGTGGATGTAAGTAAAATTCCCCTTTCTCCTATTGCACGGTCTCTCCTTGATCAGGACGGAAATCATCTTAATGCCATTCTGGCAGGAGGAGATGATTACGAACTTCTCTTTACGGCCTCCAGCCGGAATGAGGAAGCGTTGGCAAAGCTTTCCGTGGAATTGGACCTTCCAATCACGAAGATCGGCCATATACAGGGTCCCAAAAAGGACGAGAAAGTCAGAATTCTTGATATTAATGGCCAAACAGTTAACTTGGCTTCAGGTGGTTATAGACACTTTTAACATGTCTGGTTGAAAGTGCTTTTTCTACTTTCTAACTGTATAGTTAGAAGGTCTGTACGGGATTTGACATCTAGTGAAAAAACTTTTGATCGCTGCCGGTGCCGTCGTATTCCTTGCAGGGCTTGCTTTCGGGGCCTTGAAAATTATTGGTATTGATGTTTTTGAAGAGAAGGATGCTGCGGAATCGTCGCAGGAGACGCCTGCAGAAGGAACTGATACAAAAAATTTAAAGCAAAACGTAAAATCGAGTTTTGTTGAAATGGAACCGATCGTCGTTCCTCTGTTTTATGGCGGCAAGGTTACCGGAAATATTCAATTAAAAATTCAACTACAGGTAGACTCGATCCTTCAAAAACAAAAAGTCATGCGGCTCCTTCCCAAAATCAGCGATGTTTTTTTGCGGGATCTCTATGATTACCTGCCGCGATATTTGAGAAGTAATGACCGCATCAATCCACTCGACATCAAGCAACGCCTGATGCACAGGCTGAATACGTCCGTGGAAGAGGGGCTGGTTTCGGATATAACCGTCAAAACCCTGTCGACCGGCGATGAAAATCGTAAAAATTCTAAATAATACAAATGGTTACGCTAAAACCATGAGGAATTCCCGGTTCTTTCGGCTGAGATTAACTGTTGTTGATTTATAGGGGGGGCTCTGGCATTTTCCCTTTGCGTATCCTCAGTGAGACTGATCGGCCATGGCCGGATCTGCTGTCACCCAAAATATCGTAAGGAATAATCCAATACCAATGAGAGGGATATAAAGCATGTCGAGTGTTTATTACTTTGTGATTGCATGTGGGGTTCTGGCCTTGTTGTACGGCGTCTATGCAAGCCGTGTTGTGCTCGGTTCCAGCGCCGGAAGTGAGCGTATGCAAAAGATTTCCGCGGCAATTCAGGAAGGTGCCCAAGCGTATCTAAACAGGCAGTATTCCACCATTGCCATGGCCGGTGTCGTCGTCGCCATCATTTTATATTTCCTGCTGGGGTGGCAGGTTTCTGTCGGCTTTATTATCGGATCCGTTTTATCCGGTGCGGCTGGATATATCGGCATGAACATTTCTGTTCGCGCCAATGTGCGGACTGCGGAAGGGGCACGTCAAAGTCTCGCGCGGGGGCTGGATATCGCGTTTAAATCCGGCGCTATCACTGGCATGCTGGTAGCCGGTCTCGCCCTGCTGGCGGTTGCCGTCTATTACGGCATATTGCTGAAGATGGGAGCCCAAGGCCGCGGGGTGATCGACCCGCTGGTTGCACTTGGATTCGGAGCTTCCCTGATTTCCATCTTTGCCCGTCTTGGTGGCGGAATTTTCACAAAGGGTGCGGATGTGGGCGCCGACCTTGTCGGTAAGGTTGAAGCTGGAATTCCCGAAGATGATCCTCGTAATCCGGCGGTGATTGCCGACAATGTCGGCGATAATGTTGGCGACTGTGCCGGCATGGCCGCGGATCTTTTTGAAACCTACGTCGTGACTGTGGTCGCGACCATGGTGCTGGGATCAATTTTCTTCGTCGGCACGGACATGATGGCAAAAGTCATGATGTTGCCGCTGGTAATCGGTGCGGTTGGTATCATTGCGTCAATCATTTCGACTTTCTTTGTCCGTCTTGGTGCCAGCCAGAACATTATGGGTGCTCTCTATAAGGGCTTCCTCGTATGCGCGATCGTGGCCGCCATCGCTTTCTATCCGGTGATCGACATGATTATCGGTTTTGGCACGGAGATGACGGTTTCGGGCAAAACCTTCAACGGACGCTACCTGTATTATTGCGCCCTGACCGGGTTGCTTTTGACCGGTCTGATTATCTGGGTCACGGAATATTACACCTCGACTGAATACCGTCCCGTCAGGGTTATTGCCAAGGCTTCGGAAACCGGTCACGGCACCAATGTTATTCAAGGCCTGGCGATTTCCATGGAAGCGACCGCGATCCCGGCCGTCCTGATCTGCGCCGCGATCATTATTACCTACATGCTGGCGGGTCTTCTCGGCATTGCCATCGCGGTAACCGCCATGCTGTCGCTGGCGGGTATGGTCGTTGCCCTGGACGCCTATGGTCCGGTGACCGACAACGCGGGCGGTATCGCCGAAATGGCGGAATTGGACGAGAACGTGCGCAAGACCACCGATGCCTTGGATGCGGTTGGCAACACCACCAAGGCGGTGACCAAGGGCTATGCCATCGGCTCGGCCGGTCTTGGGGCGCTGGTCCTGTTTGCGGCATATACCCAGGATCTGCAGTTCTTTATCGCCAATCCAGACCAGTTCCCCTACTTCAAGGGGGTTCAACTGGATTTTTCCCTGTCTAATCCCTTCGTCGTCGTCGGGCTTCTGTTCGGGGGACTTCTGCCTTATCTGTTCGGGGCCCTGGGCATGACCGCGGTCGGACGCGCGGCAGGCTCCGTGGTGATTGAAGTGCGTCGGCAGTTCAAGGAAATCCCCGGCATCATGGAAGGAACCGGCAAGCCCGAATACGGCACCTGCGTCGATCTTCTGACCAAGGCTGCGATCAAGGAGATGATGATACCGTCTCTGCTGCCGGTATTGGCACCGGTAGTGGTTTATTTTGTCATCTATGCCATCGCCGGCAAATCCGCGGCCTTCGCTGCTGTGGGAGCCATGTTGCTGGGGGTGATCATCACCGGCCTTTATGTGGCGATTTCCATGACCGCCGGGGGCGGAGCCTGGGATAACGCCAAGAAATATATCGAGGACGGTCATCATGGCGGCAAGGGCTCAGAGGCCCACAAGGCGGCGGTTACCGGAGATACGGTCGGCGATCCCTACAAGGATACGGCTGGTCCCGCGGTCAACCCGATGATCAAGATTACCAACATCGTCGCCCTTATTCTGCTGGCGGTATTGGCCCATTAAGCGGGTTCGAATAGCCCTAAACGAAGAAAGCCCCGGGATTTCGTCCCGGGGCTTTTTTCATGCCACGTTTTAGCAGGTTGCTCGGGAGGATGGGGCGGAAACTGTTATTTGCATATACATATAAATTTGCATATAAAATACCGGAAAGATTTAAAGCTTCAAACAAAGATGCTTTCGCGGCAATCAATGTGTTGCTGTACCAAAAAGGCATCAAACACGAAAAGTGACTATGAGTGCTAAGGGATGGCAGAGAGAAGTTTTCAGAAGGAAGTTGAAAGCCTGCGGCTAAGTTCGGGTGAGAGATTTCGCGGCGAAGGTATCCTGGCCGTTGCCAAAGCGCTTCTGCAATCCGGTGTGTCCTACGTGGGGGGGTATCAAGGCGCGCCGGTTTCCCACCTTATGGATGTCTTCGCGGACGCCAAGGAGGTCCTGGATGATCTTGGAGTCCATTTTGAAAGCTGTGCGAATGAGGCCGGCGCCGCGGCCATGCTTGGCGCATCCATCAATTATCCGATCCGTGGAGCCGTCACCTGGAAGTCGACGGTCGGCACGAACGTTGCTTCGGACGCGCTTTCCAATCTTGCATCCGCGGGCGTAAAGGGAGGAACCCTGATCATCCTTGGCGAGGATTATGGCGAAGGCGCCAGTATCATTCAGGAAAGAAGCCACGCGTTTGCCATGAAATCGCAAATATGGCTTCTGGACCCACGTCCCAACCTTCCCAAGCTCGTTGAAATGGTCGAAAAAGGCTTTGAGTTATCAGAAGTCAGCTCAACGCCGGTTATGCTGGAAATGCGGATTCGTGCCTGCCATGTCTATGGGCAATTCGACGCTAAGGATAATATCGCCGGCAAGATTTCAACCCGTACTCCTTTGCAGGAAGCCGAATTCGATTACGGCAAGATTTGCTTACCTCCTTCCACATACTCCCAGGAGGCGGACAAAATAACCCGGCGCCTGCCTACTGCCTTGGACTTCATCGAAAAAGGCAAACTGAATGAAACTTTTGGAGAGGCCGGCAAGGTAGGGATCATATTGCAAGGCGGGCTGTATAATGGGGTTAATCGGGCGCTCGAACAACTTGACCTGAGTGATGCTTATGGGGCTGCCAAGATTCCTTTATATGTTCTCAATGTAACTTATCCCTTGATTCCGGGTGAAATTGAAAATTTCTGCAGAGATAAGATGGCGGTCCTTGTTGTTGAAGAAGGCCAGCCAGATTTTCTGGCGCAAGCCATAAATTCCATCCTGCGGAGCACGGACATCAAAACAGTTGTTCACGGAAAAAACTATTTGCCGATGGCCGGTGAATATACGGGCCAGGTTCTTTTTGACGGAATCGCACGCTTCCTAAAGGAAGCGCCAACTCCAGGGCTTGATAAGACCATCCTTGAAAATATCCATAACGGACATGTCGAACAATTGAAGAAGAGCTCCGGTGTGTTTCGGGATCCGCTCCCCATCCGCCCTCCCGGATTTTGTACCGGCTGTCCGGAACG
>JAOUPW010000566.1 GCA_029879665.1 Rhodospirillales bacterium
ATGTCGACGACAACGCCCGACGCGCCCTGGCGGATAACAAGCTACAGGCGGCGCTGGCCCGCCTCGCCACCGGCTTTCCGGTCAAACGCGTGGAGGCCCGGGACCGTCTGCCCGAATTCGACGCCCTCTGCGATGCCGCCCGCGATCTCAAGAACCACGTGCTCGCCAACCTGGACACCTACCTGGAACAATACGAAACCCGGGTCCTTGAGTCCGGCGGCCGGGTGCATTGGGCCCGGGACGCGAAAGAGGCGCGGGAAATCATTCTCGGCATTTGCCGGGACGCCGGCGCCAAAACCGTGACCAAGGGCAAGTCCATGATCACGGAAGAAATCGGCGTCAACGAATACCTGGAAGAAAACGGCGTCCGGCCGGTGGAAACCGATCTCGGCGAATACATCATCCAGCTGCGCCGCGAAGCCCCCAGCCACCTGATCGCGCCGGCCATTCACCTGAGCAAGGATCAAATTGCGGACTCCTTCCGCCACAGCCACGGTCAGCTTGATGCGGCACGCCCCCTGGAAGAACCACGCAAACTGCTGGAAGAAGCCCGCGCCATCCTGCGCCGGGAATTTCTGACCGCCGATGTCGGTATCACAGGCGCCAACATGCTGATCGCGGAAACCGGCAGCTCGGTGATCGTTACCAACGAAGGCAACGGTGATTTGACCCAGACCCTGGCGAAAACCCACATCGCCGTCGCCAGCATCGAAAAGGTGGTGCCGACCCTGGAAGACGCCGCCACCATTCTGCGCGTGCTGGCGCGTTCGGCGACCGGACAGGACATCACCGTCTATACCACCTTCAGCACCGGGCCGAAGCGGGCCGAGGACACCGACGGTCCGGAAAACTATCACGTGGTGCTGCTGGACAACGGGCGTTCGGAAATGTTGCGCGGCCCCTTCCGCGAAATGCTGCGCTGCATTCGCTGCGCCGCCTGCCTCAACAGTTGCCCGGTTTACAAATCCATCGGCGGCCACGCCTACGGCTGGGTTTATTCCGGGCCCATGGGATCGGTGTTGATGCCGAACCTGCTGGGCCTGGGCGAGACCCTTGCCCTGCCCAACGCCTCGACGCTCTGCGGTAAATGCGAGGACGTGTGCCCGATGCGCATTCCCCTGCCCCGGTTGCTGCGAACGCTGCGCGACCGGCAGTTCGCCGCCGGCAAGGGCGGGTGGGTCGGCCGGCTGGCGCTGAAATCCTGGGCCCGTCTGGCTCGCTGGCCCGCGCTTTATCACTTCATTATGGGGATCGGCGTGGCGGCGGCGGCAAGGTTGGGCCGCAACCAGGGCCGCTTCAAACACCTGCCGATAATGGGCGGATGGACGGGCGCACGGGATCTGCCGGCGCCCGAAGCGCGAACCTTCATGTCCCAATGGCGGAGGCGCAACAAATGAGCGCCGCCCGCGATGATATCCTGGCCCGCGTGCGCGCGGCGCTGGAACGCCCCCCTGTCCCCGGGCGGGACGCGGCCGGGGTCGAGCGGCGCCTGCGCGCCTGCGCACCGAATGTGGTGCCGGCGCGGGGCGGCGGCGATCACGATGGCCAGGTGGCGACCTTTATCGCCGAAGCCGAACGGGCCGACGCTACCGTCGATCGGGTTGCCTCAAGGGCGCATGTGGCGAATGCGGTGGCCCGCTATCTCGCCGGCAACAACCTTCCAACGGAAATCCGCCGCGCCCCCGGCCCGGACCTGGACGGCATCGACTGGGCGGAAGCGCCGTCGCTCAGCGTTACCGCCGGCCCGGCGCGCGCGCCCGATCCCGTTGCCGTCACTTCCGCGGTTGCCGGCATCGCCGAAACCGGAACCCTTGTCTTGCTCGCCGGCCCGGACAGTCCGACCACGCTGAATTTCTTGCCCGACACCCATATCGTGGTCATGGAGGCATCCCGCATCACCGGATCTTACGAAGACATGTGGAAAATATTCAGGGCGAACGCCGGCGCGGCCGGAATGCCCCGGGTGGTCAATTGGATCACCGGGCCGTCGCGCACGGCGGACATCGAACAAACTTTGTTGCTGGGCGCCCACGGCCCCCGCCGCCTGCACGTGGTGCTGATCGATGGTGAAAAAACCTGAGGCCGGGGCGGAAGCCCCAGACAAACTCCAGAAGAAAAAAAAGAAAACCGGCCGCGACATCAGCGCCGCCGAACAAGATCTGTGGGCGAAAGTGGCGGAAAACGTGACCCCCCTGCCGGGACGGGGTGTTAGCGCCAAACTCACAAAAGAGTCGTATAAAATAAAGCCTCTTTCGAAGACGAAACAAAAAAAACCACCCGCGCGCGCCGCCCCTTCACCCGCCCCTTCTCCGCCTCGCCGTCCCTTG
>JAOUPW010000044.1 GCA_029879665.1 Rhodospirillales bacterium
CAAAGGTAAGGTGGTCGCCCCAGGATATGCTGGCGATATTCGTACGGACCGTCATGGCGGGGATATAGGGGGATTGTGCCCGGGGCTCAATCCCGCCTTATCCCGACGCCACCAATTCAGGCTTTTGCCATCGCCTCGATGCCAAGCAACTTGGCGGCATTTCCGCCAACCACCAAGGCCTTGTCGCCTTCGCTTAGGCCCTTGACCGTATTGACGTGGCCGACGGGATCGGTTTCCGCCATGTCGTAGGGATAGTCGGTGCCGAGCACGACATGATCGGCACCCCAGGTTTCGATCAAATAGCGGAGCTGGTGTTCGGTAAACACCACGGTATCGAAATAAAGCTTCTTGATGTATTCCGACGGCGGCTTGCTGATGTTGACTCGGCAATCGTCGCGCAAATGGTAGGGATGGTCGAACCGGCCCGAATAGGCGGGGATATAACCGCCGCCGTGGGCGATGCATATTTTCAGGCCCGGATATTTTTCCAGATAGCCGTCAAACACCAGATGGCCGACGGCCAGCGCCGATTCCAGGGGATGTCCAATCAGGTTGCGGAAATAATGATCATCCATGCGGTCCTTATAGCTGGTGCCGATGGGATGAATGAAAATCAGGACTCCCAGCTCCTCGGCACGGGCGAAAAATTTTTCCAGGCCGGCGCGGGTCAGATCCTGGCCATTGACGTTGGAGGAAATTTCCACACCCTTGAAGCCAAGGTCTTTGACGCAACGCTCCATTTCGGCAACCGCCATGTCCGCATCCTGAAGCGGAATCGTGCCCAAGCCGACAAAACGGTCGGGATGCTGGCCGGTGATTTCCGCGATCCGGTCGTTGACCACTTTGCAGGTACCGCGCGTGAAATCCGCCGGAAAGGCGTAATTATAATGAAATGGAGCCGGCGAGATCGCCTGCACGTCAATTCCTTGACGGTCCATGTCCTTGAGGCGCACCTCGGGTTCGGTCAGCTGAGGAAAAATGGTCTTCTGCTGCTTGCTGTTGATTTCTGCCGTCAACGGATTGGAATCGACGGACGCGCGGCCTGTGGCCTCCGGCATGATTTCCTGAAGCATCTTGTCGGCTTCCGGAACATGGACGTGGCAGTGAATATCAACCGTAAAGTGTTTTTTGCCCTGGTTAACCGTGGTCGCATGCCCATGGTCGGAAGCCGGCGCATGATTGGCGCATTTGAATAACATTGTCGGAAATCTCCGTTACCTGATGAAGTTTGTGAGTTAGAGTTTTATATAGAAAGCGGCAATGCCAGCCAACACCTTTACGACTTCGGCAATTGACAATCCGCACCGGAACTCAGCCGATCAGGGAATCGATTTCCGACTGATCCATCGGATGTTCGCGGCCATGGATGATCCCGGAAGCGATATCCTGAACCCTTTGGATCACCCGTGAAAGGGTTTGCGCATCTTCACGCAGAAGGTCGGCGTTGCCCCCTTTCATATCGGCTTCCAGTCGCTCAAGGCTGACCTTGATCAATTCATCGAGCTGCCGGATGGTGCGCTCGAAAGGCTTGCGGTACCTTTCCGGCACATGGCCATAGGCTTCCACTGCAAGCGCCGCATCCGCAAAACCACTTTCCCTGAAATGATCCTGATAGCTTTTCGGCCTCCAGGCTTTCGCTTCTTCCAGCAATTCCGGCATATCCGGGATCATTTCCAGCAGCATCACCACTTCGTTGAAATGGTTGAGATAGTCGGTGGCAAGCAGGGTCTGCTCATTGACATTGGTTCCCCGCACCTTTGCTTGAAAAGCCCGGAATTCGTCGGAAACATCTGTAACGTCGCTGGTAGAAACCGCCTCTGTCGTCATCTTCTTCCCAGATTCTTCCCTGTCGATTGCCCAATCCGCCACCCGGACAGATGCCCGTGAACCTCGGATATTTACATTTTAACTATCTTTTACAAGGTGGTAACCCCTTCTAATCTGTCCTGGAAGCCTTGGAAACCCTTGTAACCCGCGCTTTCTTTCGGCATTCTCGCCCATTCTTCTGGGAAAACTAGGATATTCTGGGGCTATGGGCGACAAACGCGTATATTTTTACGATTCCACTCTGCGCGACGGGGCGCAGACCCAGGGGATCGATTTCAGCGCCGCCGACAAGGTGACCATTTCCCGCGAGCTGGATCGGGTCGGGATCGATTATGTGGAAGGCGGCTGGCCGGGATCCAATCCCACCGATGACGCCTTTTTCGCCGACCTCCCGGCTTGCAAAAGGACACGGCTGGCGGCATTCGGCATGACCCGACGGGCCGGACGCAGCGCCGATAACGACCCCGGTCTCAACGCCCTGACCGGTGCCGGAACCGATGTCATCACGATTTTCGGCAAGACCTGGGACTTCCACGTCAAGGTGGCCCTCGACATCGGACTCGATGAAAATATCGCGATGATCGCCGACAGTATCCGTCATGCGGCGGGGAACGTCGCCGAAGCCATTTTCGACGCCGAACATTTTTTCGACGGTTACAAGGAAAATCAGAATTACGCCCTTCAGTGCATCAAGGCCGCGCATGATGCCGGCGCCCGCTGGGTGGTGTTGTGCGACACCAATGGCGGCACCCTTCCCCACGAAGTGGAACGCATCGTCAAGGAAGTTTCAGAACATATTCCCGGCGATCATCTGGGGATTCACTGCCACGACGATACCGGCAATGCCGTCGCCAACAGTTTGGCCGCGGTCCGCTCCGGCGCCCGTCACGTTCAGGGAACCCTGAACGGCTTGGGCGAGCGTTGCGGCAACGCGAATCTGGTTTCCATTATTCCTTCGCTGGTTTTGAAAATGGGATATGAAACGAACATGTCGCCCGATGACATGCGTCAGTTGACCCATCTTTCGCGGCTGGTGGATGAACATCTCAACCGGGCACCCAATCGAGGGGCACCCTATGTCGGTGAATCGGCTTTTGCCCACAAGGGTGGCGTTCATGTTTCGGCGGTGGAAAAAGACCCCCGTTCCTACGAACACATCGAACCGGACCTGGTCGGCAACCGTCGGCACATCGTTGTTTCCGATCAATCGGGACGATCCAATATTCTCGCCCGGTTTCGGGAAATCGGGCTCGTTATCGATCCCCTGGATCCCAACATCGCGAAACTGGTGGAAACGGTCAAGGAACAGGAATTCAACGGCTATGCCTATGATGGCGCCGAAGCCAGTTTCGAACTGCTGGCCCGCCGCGCCCTTGGCGAAGTGCCCGATTATTTCCATTGCTCCAGCTTCCGGGTTATCGACGAACGCCGCTGGAACGCCAAGGGGGAATTGATCACCCTTTCGGAAGCCACCGTCAAGGTTGCCCTGTCGACCGGCGAGTACATGACCGTGGCGGAAGGAAACGGCCCGGTGAACGCACTGGATGCGGCGTTGCGCAAGGTGCTGATCCCGGTTTATCCGCAATTGGAAGACCTGCGCCTGGTCGATTACAAGGTGCGCATCCTGACCCCCGGCGAAGGAACCCGCGCCGTCACCCGGGTGATGATCGAATCCGCGGATAGTCACGGTGAACTATGGTCAACGGTCGGAGTCTCGGCCAACATTATCGACGCTTCATATAACGCGCTTCGCGACAGCATCATCTTTAAGCTTTACCGCGACGGCGCCAACCCCGTCGCCGCCTGAAGCAGGCGCGGTATTCCCGATCATGGCTGGAACAAAATCTTCCCGTCGCCTCCCCAAATCCCAGGCCCGGGAGAAAGCCGCCGGCGGCCCCGCCATCATTCTGGTACGGCCGCAGTTGGCGGAAAATATCGGCATGGCAGCACGCTCCATGCTCAATTTCGGGCTTCTCGACCTGCGTCTGGTCGCGCCCCGCGAAGGATGGCCCAACGAAAAAGCCTTTCCGCCATCCTCCGGTGCCGACGAGGTGCTGAATAGCGCCCGGGTCTATCCCACGACGGCAAAAGCCGTCGCCGACCTTCAATTCGTCTATGCCACCTCGGCCCGGGTGCGCGACATGGTCAAGACAGTGGCGACGCCGGAAACCGCCGCCCGCGATATCCGCACTCAGGCCAATACAGGCAAGAAATGCGGCATCCTGTTCGGTCGGGAATCCAAAGGTCTCGACAATGATGACGTGGCGCTGGCCGACGCGCTCCTGATGGCCCCCCTGAACCCGGCCTTCAGCTCGCTGAACCTAGCCCAGGCAGTCCTGCTGGTGGGATACGAATGGTATCGCTCGGCGGATAATACGCCGGACAAAACCTTGCCCATCCCCAAGGATACCCGGCCCGCCAACAAGGAAGAGCTGGTCCAGTTGTTCGAACACCTGGAACGAGAGCTGGATGCCTGCGGATTTCTCAGGGTCAAGGAAAAGCGGCCGATCATGGTGCGCAACCTGCGCAACATTTTTCAGCGTGCCCAACTGACGGAACAAGAAGTCCGTACCCTTAGAGGCGTGATCAAGAGTCTGGCGGAATTCCCGAGAAACAGGAAAAAGGAATAGAGCACTTCCGGTTTGATCGGAATCAGCTGAAATGCCCTGTCTTGTTTTTTTCGCAAATACGTCGTCGCGGACCGATCCGATCCGCTCGGGATTTGCTTATTGTTATTCCGCAAATACGTCGTCGCGGACCGATCCGATCCGCTCGGGATTTGCTAGATCCGTTTCGACAGCCAGATGGCAAGCCGTGACCCGGTCTTGATGGCCGAAGTCAGCAGTTCGTACCCGGGCGCGCCATGGGCGCCGTGTTCAAGGCCGGCATCCCGGTGTTCCAGTTCTTCCCGGCGGAAGGTTTCGCAGGTTTCCCTCAGTTCCGCTTCATCGTCGTCCAGGTGCGCGACTTGATCGGCATAATGTTCATCGATCACTTCCTCGACGGCGACAGTGCACGCCATTGCCGCTTTTTCCCCCATCAGCGCAGTGCCGGCTCCAAGGGCGAACCCGGCAAGGTGCCAAAGCGGCATCAGAACAGTGGGACGGACCCGGCGTTCGGCGACAATCCGGTTGAAGGTATCCAGATGATTGCGTTCCTGTTCGGCCATGTGGCGGATCACCGGCCCGGTAGCGCTTTTGCCGAGTACGCTCATCTGCCCTTCGTAGATACGAACGGCGCCGTATTCCCCCGCCTGATCGACCCGGATCATCCGTTCAATCATGGCTTCGCGGGACAGGTCGCCAGGCATGTGTTGGGGAATCTTTTTCCGCTTTGGCGCGGGTTCCACAGTCATGACGGCTTCCTCATTTGAAAGGCCGCGGCCAGGGATGCCACAGCCAGCGCCAGCGAGTATGGCACATTATAAGTCGCCATGGAAATTCCGAGGAATGTCCAGTCCACTTCGTCGCAAGCCTTGGGCGGCTTGGCCAGCAACGAAGCTTTCATTTGCTCCAGGGTCATGGCACCGCCGCCCGGATCGCCGCAACCGGCGGCCGATACCCACCAGTGCTGTTCGACGCCGACGTGATAAAAAGCGATTCCGGCGTTGACCAGAAAAGCCACGCCGCAGAGCGCGATCACCACCCCCCGTTTTTCCGGCACGAGGAAGAGTGCAACAATAGCCAAAGCCCCGGCAACGGCGAAAGGCACCCGCTGGTAGAGACACAAGATGCAGGGTTCAAGCCCAAAAACGTATTGGGCGGCATAGGCCAGCCCCAGCGACCACACCGCAACGGCGAGGATCGCCCAGGGGGAATATCGAATCAGAAAATGCCGATCGGGAACCATGGTTTTATTATAGTGCAAATTTTATCAGAACAAAGCCGCCAACCAGCAGAACGACAAAAGCAAGAGTGAGTTTGCCCAAGTGTTTTTCGATGAATTCCCGGATGGGGGAACCGAATTTCCACAACAGGGCGGCGACCAGGAAAAACCGCGCTCCCCGGGACAGCAATGAGGCCAAGGCGAATGACATGGGGTCCATCCCGGTCACCCCGGAAGCAATGGTGAATATCTTGTAAGGAATGGGGCTAAAGCCGGCGCTGAATACGATCAGCACACCGTTGGCGTTGTACTGTTCGCGGATCCAGATGAATTTTTCCGACGCATTGTAAAATTCCAGGATGGGTTGGCCCAAGGTTTCGTACAACCCATAGCCGATGCCGTAACCGGCAAGACCGCCCAGGGCCGAGGCAACGGTACAGACGGCGGCGATACGCCAGGCCCGCGTCCGGGCCGCCAGCACCATGGGAATCAACAGAACATCCGGCGGAATGGGAAAGAACGAACTTTCGGCAAAAGCCACCAGCGCCAGCGCCCACAGGGCATGGCGGTGTTCGGACAACTTCATGGTCTGATCGTAAAGACGGCGCAACATGGGGGATGGGAGCCTTTGGACGGAGGACAGGGGGAAGAGGTTTAACACTCCCGGTCCGCCGGAGCAATTGCCGGACCCGGGCGCCGGATTCGGGCTTCGAACTCAGGCCGCGCCTACCAGTTGACCCGGGCTTCGCCATCCTTATGATGGGCCGCGGTTTCACTGGCCCCTGTGGCGGAACTGGTAGACGCGCGGGATTCAAAATCCCGTTCTCGCAAGGGAGTGGGAGTTCGATTCTCCCCGGGGGCACCATTATTTTACACCCATTCAGGCATGAAAAAACCGCCACCGGACGACGCCGGAGGCGGTTGAATTTTTTCGTAATTGACCGGTTTATCAGTCGAGAACGGAAAGGTTTTCCGCCGAAGATTTGCCGTTCTGGCCGGCTACGAGTTCGTATTCGACCTTCTGACCTTCGCGCAGGGAGCTGAGCCCGGCGCGTTCGACTGCGGAAATATGGACAAAAGCGTCCTTGGAGCCATCTTCGGGCTCAATAAAGCCAAATCCCTTGGTGGGATTGAACCATTTTACGGTTCCTGTAGCCATGGTGACCTCTTTCAGGTAACGGGTTGAAACGGGGCGCCCTCATTGGCGACCCGCCATGAATAACGCTCACAAAGTCGGAAAGAAATCAGGCTAGACGGAATAAACGGCTAACAAGATACGCCGGAGCATTGTGTAACGAGTGTGCCTCATATAGGAGGATTTTTAAAAAAGTCAACTGCATTATCCCCTTTTGAGGCCTAAATGGCTGATTCGTCCTCCGCCTCGCCCGCATTTCGCGCCATCAGGAAACCGACAAGGGCGAGCGATGTTGACAGGAACATCAGAGACATCATGGGCAGATAGGACCCGGTCAACAGCAGGCCGCCGAGATAGGAAAGTACCGCCGCCACCCCCATCTGCAACGAGCCCAGCAAGCCGGCGGCGGATCCCGCCAAGCGCGGATAGACGCTGACGGCACCGGAAATAGCGTTGGGGATGCATATTCCGTGACCGATGGACATGATCGCCACCGGCGCGAAGATCGCTATGGGCTGGGAAGGTACGATAAAAAAGAGCGCCCCCATTACCGCCATGCCTATAAAACTTATACTGATACCGGTCAGAACCATGCGGTCAACGCCCAGGCGTTCCGACATGCGGCCCGAGAAATAATTACCAACCATGTAGGCGATGGCGATTATGGTGAAATAAAGCCCGTAATCCGTAGGCGTTCCCCCCATCAGATTGACCACCACATAGGGCGCGCCGCCGAGGAAGGCAAAGAAAGAGCCACTGGTGAAGGATTGAGCCATGGTATAGCCAACAAAGGCACGGGAGCGGAAGAGATGACCGAATGACATCACCAAGTCTGCCGGCCGCCGCCTCTGCCCGAGATGCGGGTTGGTTTCATGGATGTAACGTAGACACAAAGGGATGATCGCGGCCCCCAACAGAAACAAGAGAAACAGACTCGCCTGCCAGCCGTACATGTCTTCGAGGATTCCCCCCATCGCGGGCGCGATCGCCGGCCCGACCGCCATCCCCATGGTAACGTAGCCAAGCGCGCTGGCCGCCTTGGCGCGGCCAAAAACGTCCCGGACGATGGCCCGCGTCAGTACGACCCCGGAACAGATGCCGATAGCCTGGATAAAACGGCCGAATATCAGAATTTCAACCGTGGGCGCGAACACCGTCAGCACGCTGGAAAGCGTATAGATCATCAAGCCCGCCAGAAGAACGGGGCGCCTGCCGAAATAATCCGACAGCGGGCCATAGAAAATCTGACCCACGCCAATGCCGATAATGTAAAGCGACAAGGTCCATTGGACCGTTGCCGGGTCCGATTGAAAGACCCGGACCATTCCCGGTAACGACGGCTGAAGGATGTTCATCGCCACCGGCGGCACCATGGCAACGGCGATCAGAACGGCCAACGGTGGGACTTTACGATTTTCAGACATTTATGAGATGTATCACCCGTTTCATGGCGATTGGCAAGCCGCCTTGAAATCGGAAGGCAGGGATCGAAGGCCCCGTCAGGTTTCTTCCAGCTTGATTTCGTGCTCGTCAGGAATTTCCGGCTGCCAGCCATCACGCTTGCGCTGCCACAACATTCTGGCGCCGATCAGGATCAGGATCACACCGAGAACGGGGCGGATCCATCCTTCCATGAGGAATAGGGGTGCGGCGAGAGATATTAGCATGGCCGGGATGAACCACTGGGTCCAAGGTTTGCGTCCTCGTGCATGCTGGAACCACGGATATATCGCCGAGAACGCCGCCATAATTATAAAAAACAAAGACCATGGCCGGGTCAGAAACAACATCAGGTCGTCGCTGCTGGAAAGCGCCCGGTTCAAATTCAATTCAGCCAGATCGCCCAACACCACGCCCAAGATCATGGGCGCCAGCGGGAACCCAAGAACCCGCATGGCGTATCCGACGATTCCGAACAGGAACAGCGTCCAGATATCGAACATGACATTATGCAGGGCAAAAACGCCGATGGCGCAATAGGACAGGATCACACCGGCCAGAATGTACATGGGCAGGCGGGTAATCAGCACGAAAATTCGGAGTCCAACGGCCTGCAAGACAAGCATCACGAAATGGGCGAAGAAGAAAGCGATAAAGATTGAATATGCCAGCACCGGCTCTTCGTTGATGAAAGACGGACTGGGAACAACATCGTGAATCAGCAGCGCCCCCAGCATCACGGCGGCAACGATATCGCCTGGAATGCCCAAGGCCATCATAATCATCAACGCACCGCCGGCGGTGGCGTTGTTTGCCGATTCCGGCGCGATAATGCCTTCCGGCGTACCGGTACCGAATTTTTCCGGCGTCTTTGATCCTTTTTTTGCCTGATCGTAGGCAAGAATATTGGATATGGAA
>JAOUPW010000567.1 GCA_029879665.1 Rhodospirillales bacterium
GCCCGGTTCCGGCGCGGTATAGACAATCCCGACCATGGGCGAGGTGATCGTGCCGGGATGCGCTGCGGGCTCGATTTCCGGGGCGGAGATTGCCGGTGCCGCGGCGGCGGCGGCGATTGGTGCCGGTGCGGCCATTCCCCCCTTGGCGACGCGAAGATGAAATTCCTCGGTGCCGTATTCAATTTCGGTCAGTCCCGTTTCATCCAGGAGCCTCGCCATCTTGCGGACCAGGGCGGAATCGATATCGGTTTTATTGCCGGACTTTGCCATAAGGATTGTCAGCCTCTTGTTTGAAAAATTCTTTGCAGGGCCTCGAGAGCCAGTTCATATCCGTGACCGCCAAGACCACAGATCACGCCGTCGGCGGCTTTCGAAACATAGGAATGATGACGGAATTCGTCACGCTGGTAGATATTGGACAAGTGGACTTCGATCACAACTCCTTCGTAAGTCAGCAGCGCATCCAGCAACGCCACGGAGGTATGGGTATAGGCCCCGGCGTTGACGATCACTCCGTCGTTAACGCCGCGTGCCTGTTGTACCCATTCCACCATTTCGCCTTCACTGTTGCTTTGTCTGAAATCTATTTCGAAGCCAAGGTCGCGGCCACGGGCCTCGCACGCCGCCTGGATGTCGGAAAGGCTTAAGGAGCCATAGAGTTCCGGCTGGCGGGTGCCGAGCAAATTAAGGTTGGGTCCGTTAAGGACCAAAATCTTGGATGTCATGGCCATTGGAAAATCTGTATAGGGGAAATCTGTTCAGTAATCGATAGTTATACCACGGGGCGGGGGGTTGTGTAATACTGGTTTTTCCCTATCTTATGCATCATCAGGAGGGTTCCCGGCCCCTTATCCTCTTGGATTCGCTTGGGACCCTTCTCCACGTAACAATAAATGGACGCAACTTATGCGCTTGACCATTAACGGTGATGAACGCAGCTTTGAAGCCCCAATGACGGTGGAACAGCTGCTGGGTGAGATCGGCCTCGAACACGGCAAGGTGGCGGTGGAGCGGAATCTTGAAATTGTGCCCCGCTCCAAGTATGGAGACATCGCCCTTGCCGAAGGCGACAAGCTTGAAATCGTTCATTTTATCGGTGGCGGCGCCCCCGACGACTCGACTCAGGGCGGGGCCGGGGATACGTTTGAAATCGCCGGTCGGCGGTTCACTTCGCGCCTGATCGTCGGCACAGGAAAATACAAGGATTTCGAGGAAACCGCCGCCGCCATCGAGGCCGCAGGCGTGGAAATCGTCACGGTTGCCGTGCGCCGGGTTAACATCACCGATCCCAAGCAACCCATGCTGGTGGATTTCGTGGATCCCAAGAAAATCACCTACCTGCCCAATACCGCCTTTTGCTACACGGCGGACGAAGCCTTGCGTACGCTTCGCTTGGCGCGCGAGGCCGGCGGTTGGGATCTGGTCAAGCTGGAAGTCCTGGGGGATGAAAAGACTCTCTATCCCAATATGCAGGAAACCCTGAAGGCGGCCGAAGTCCTGATCAAGGAAGATTTCAAGGTCATGGTTTACTGTTCCGACGATCCCATCATGGCCAGGGAACTGGAAGACATGGGCTGTGTCTCGATTATGCCGCTGGCGGCCCCGATCGGCTCCGGGTTGGGGGTGCAGAATCCGGTCGGAATCCGTATTATCGTCGAACAGGCCAAGGTGCCGGTGATCGTCGACGCCGGCGTCGGCACCGCGTCGGATGCCGCCATTGCCATGGAACTGGGCTGCGCTGGTGTCTTGATGAACACCGCCGTGGCGCAGGCCAAGGATCCGGTCAAAATGGCCCGGGCCATGAAGCTGGCGGTGGAATCGGGCCGCCTGGCCTATCTTGCAGGCCGAATGCCGAAAAAGCAGTACGCCGACCCGTCTTCGCCCCTGGCCGGACTTATCTAATAATTCAGGTGGTCATTGAGGTTTCTGGCGCGTATTTAACGGCCCCCTCTGGGGGTCATTTTTTTGCTTTCATTGTTGAAAAAAAGGCGTATAACGCGCCGTTCGATTTTACAATCTGTTGTCCGTGGCCCTCGGTCCGGCAGTTTTGGGAAATGTGGATGACTCCTAAAATAGAAGAGTTCCTGGCTCGTCGCCGTCCTGAAACCCCGTTTTTGGTGGTCGACCTGGATGTCGTCGCGGAAAACTACCGGACACTCCGCAATTATCTGCCGTTGGCCAACATCTTTTATGCGGTCAAAGCCAATCCCGCGCCCGAGGTGCTGGTTACCTTGGTTGGCGAGGGCTCAAGCTTCGACGCTGCCAGTGTCCCGGAAGTGGACATGTGTCTGGCCGCCGGAGCCGATCCCGACTCCATCTCCTA
>JAOUPW010000568.1 GCA_029879665.1 Rhodospirillales bacterium
GCAGCACCGCTTCCCCTTCCGCCCGCAGATCGTCGAAATAAACCGCGTAACCGTCCACCGCCGAATTATCATGGGGCGGCACGTCGCGGGGCGCGGTCACGTCGCGGCTAAGAATGCGGCCGAGGGATTCCGTCAGGGATACGGTTTCCGTACCCACGACGCAGGTCATGCGCCCGCGCAAATCGGAAAGTGCCTGGTCCAGGGGCATCAGGTCCCCGCCGTGCGCGAAGCAATCGTCCTTAAGCTGCGTCATTGTCTGATTCCGCCTTCAGGCGTTGGGCCGATTCCCGCCGTCATTTTCTGATGAGCGATGATAAAATCGGCGATGGCGGCGGCATCGTTGAGATCGAGAACGGGGATCTTCACCCCCTCCAGCGGCTCGTCGCTGGCCAGCGCCGCCACGGTGGGGTCTTCTTCATAGAGAAACGGCTTACCCACCGACGGGCGATGAACCTCGATCTTGTCATGACGGTAGGTCTTGAAGCCTTCGATGAGCAGCAGATCCACCGGCGTCATGCGCGCGATATGCGTTTCCATATCCGGTTCCGCCTCATCGCGGAGTTCGTGCATCAACGCCCAGCGCCTGGTCGAGGTAACGAGAACTTCATGGGCGCCGGCCATGCGGTGTTCGTATGAATCCTTACCCGGGGTGTCCATGTCAAAATTGTGGTGGGTGTGCTTCATGGTCGAAACCGTGTAACCCCGGCCGATCAATTCGTCCAACAGCCTGACCACCAAGGTCGTCTTGCCGCTGCCGCTCCATCCCACCAGTCCGAATATCTTCATAGTCCCAAGCCCGTCCTCGTGTTAACCGGCGTCCGGCCGATCTTCATTAATATCCCGGAATTCATTTTCACGAATGTGTTCCAGACCGGCACGCAGGTAATCGTAACCGGTGATCAGGGTCAGGACGGCAGCGCCCCACAGGCCGAAGATGCCGATTTCCAAGGTCGACACCGGGCCGAAGTCGGGGCCGACCGGGCCCACCAGGAGAAACCCCAGGGCCAGCATCTGGATGGTCGTCTTCCATTTCGCCAACGTGCTGACGGGCACCCCGACCCGAACCTCGGCCAGAAATTCGCGCAGACCCGAGACCAGGATTTCGCGACACAGGATTACCGCCGCCGGCAGGACAGTCAGGCCGCTGAACCGGTCGACACCGACCAGCACCAGCAACACGGAGGCAACCAGAAGCTTATCGGCGATGGGATCGAGAAATCGTCCGAAAACCGACTGTTGTTCCCAAATGCGGGCCAGGTAGCCATCGAAAAAATCCGTGATACAGGCATAGGTGTAGACCGAAAAGGCCAGCCAGTTACCCAACGGCGCCGGCAAGAACAATAGGCAGACCAGCACCGGGATAGCGATGATGCGTGAAATGGTCAGAATATTCGGCAGGTTGCTCAGCATGGCGGGTTTCAGATGATTGTTTAAGGTTCGGCCCATATTTTCACTCATTCTAACCGCCTAACCCTCGGGATGAAACCAGTCATAAATTCGATCTGCGGTGGCGCGGTTGATGCCCGGGGCGGCGGCCAGATCGGCACGCCCCGCCTCCCCCACCGCCCGGGCCGAGCCGAAATGGTGCAGCAGGGCTTTTTTACGGCGGGCGCCGACGCCGGGGATTTCATCAAGGGTGGATTTCGACAGCGCCTTTGACCGCTTCGCCCGGTGGGCGCCGATGGCGAAGCGATGGGCTTCGTCACGCAACCGTTGCAGATAATAAAGCACGGGATCGCGCGGTTCCAGCATGAAGGGGTCTCGCCCAGGCAAATGGATGCGTTCGCGCCCGGCGTTGCGATCCGGCCCCTTGGAAATTCCGGCGACCGCCAGATCATCGATTCCCAGTTCGGCGAAAACCTCGAGCGCGACGCCCAACTGGCCGGCGCCGCCGTCGATCAGCACCAGATCCGGCCAGTTTTCCTCATTGCGGTCCGGATCTTCCTTCAACACACGGGTAAAACGCCGGGTCAGGACTTCGCGCATCATGGCGTAATCGTCGCCCGGCGCGATTTTGCCCTTTATGGTGAATTTTCGATAGGCGTTCTTCACCGGCCCATCCGCGCCGGCGACGACCATGGCGCCCACCGCCTTGTTGCCGGAAACATGGCTGTTGTCGTAGATCTCGATCCGCCGGGGCGGTGCCTCCAGGTCCAGCGCCTGGGCCAGCCCTTCCAGCAGCTGGCGTTGCGAAGCGCTTTCGCCCAACCGCCGGGCCAGGGCCTCGCGGGCGTTGTTGGCGGCATGGTCGATCAATTTTTTCTTGTTGCCGCGAACCGGCGTCTCGGCCCGCACCTTGCGTCCGGCGCCGACGGTA
>JAOUPW010000569.1 GCA_029879665.1 Rhodospirillales bacterium
GTATTGGGGGGCCATGCATCATTACGGCTATTCCATGCGCAACGGTGCCGCTGAAATTTATGGTCAGGTGGAAGACTGCCTCAAGGAAGCCGAGATGATCGTCTTCTGGGCCAGCGACCCGGAAGTCACCAACGGCGTCTATGGATCGTTCGAGGGCACGGTGCGCCGCCAATGGGCCAAGGATCTGGGCATCAAGATGGTGCATATTGATCCCTACCTCAACGAAACCGCGGCTTGGCTCGGCGGCAAGTGGATGGCGCCGCGCCCGGCCACCAGTCCAGCCCTGGCCCACGCCATCGCCTACGTCTGGATAACCGAAGAGCTGTTCGACAAGGCATACGTGAAAGAACGAACCACCGGCTTCGACAAGTATTGCGATTACATCCTCGGCAAGGAAGAAGACGGTATCGCCAAATCACCGGAATGGCAGGAAGAAGAAACCGGCGTCCCGGCCAAGGACGTACGCGCCCTGGCCCGGGAATGGGGTAAGAAGAAAACCTATCTTGCCGCCGGCAGCATGGGCACGACGCTGGGCGGCGCCTGCCGGTCTGCCACCGGCTCGCAATGGGCCCGGGCCATGGTCTGCCTGATGGCCATGCAGGGTCTGGGCAAGCCGGGAGTCAACTTCGGCGGCTTACAGTTCGGATCGCCCGTTGATTTCAATTTCTATTTTCCCGGATATGCCGAAGGAGGCTTCAGCGGCGACCTGAACAATACCGGCAGCGCCGTCAGCAATTACCAACGCATGCCCCACCTGATTTCCATGAACCCGGTGCAACAGACCATCCCGCGCCTGAAAATGCCGGAAGCCATTACCGAAGGTCATGCCGAAGGCTATCCGACGGATCCACGATCCATTGAAGGGCAGTTTTTCAAGTTCGGTTACCCGGCGCCAGGTCATTCGCCGGTGCGCATGATGTACAAATACGGCGGCTCCTACATCGGCACCCAGGCGGACAGCAACCGCTACGTCCGCATGTACAATTCCGAAAACATTGAATTTGTTGTCAACCAGTCCATTTGGGACGAAGGCGAAACCCGATTTGCGGATATTCTACTGCCTGCCTGCACCAATTTCGAACGCTGGGATATCGGCGAATGGGCGGGCGCCATGGGCTACGGCTATCAATGGGTAGGGCAGCTCAATCACCGGGTCATCAGCATGCAACACCCGTGCATCGCCCCCCTGGGCGAGTCCAAGTCCGATTATCAGATTTTTTTGGACATCACCACGCGGCTCGGCCACAGCGCCTATTTTTCCGAAGGCATGACCGAACTCGACTGGACAAAACGGGTATTCGATTCATCCGATCTTCCCAAACATATTTCCTGGAAGCAATTCCTCAAGAAGGGCTATTTCGTCGTGCCCACGGAAAAGGAAAAACTGCGCGCGCCTACCTCTTTCCGCTGGTTCGCCGAGGGCAAGAAAAAGAACGTGCCCGAACCCCATCCCCTGCCCGGCTCTTACGGCGAACAATTCCGCGAAGGATTGCAGACCCAATCCGGCAAGATCGAGTTTGAAAGTTCCAGCCTCAAACGCTTCGGCATCGACCCGGAACGTCCGCCGCTCAACCGTTACATTCCGTCCTGGGAAGGTCTGCAAACCAAAGACCGGCTGGCAAAATACCCTCTGCAGCTGATCACACCGCACTCCCGCTATAGTTTTCACACCAAGGGTGACGGCAAGGATGGCGTTCTCAACGACATTCCGGATCACCGGATTAACATCGACGGTTATTATTACTGGATCGTCCGCCTGAATTCCGAAGACGCCGCCAACCGCGGTATCGCAGCCGGCAATCTGGTCAAACTCTATAACGACCGGGGCGCAGTCATCTGCGCCGCGCAACTCACCGAACGCCTGCAACCCGGCGTCGTCCACTGCCGCCAGGCATCCGCCATTTACGACCCCTTGGGCAGGCCGGGGTATTCAGCGGACAAAGCGGGGTGCGTCAACCAGGTAACCCCGAAACGGACGCAGACGGAACATACCCACGCTTCGGCACCCAATTCGTGTCTGATCGAGGTTGAAATATGGGATGGCAGCGCGGAGATTCCGGGCATGGCGGAAACTTGGGCGGCGACGGAATGAAGATGGCCGGGAGGACAAGACCATGAGCAAATGGAACCTGATCGTCGACGTTGCGCTCTGTCACAATTGCAACAACTGCGCCATCGCCGTTGCCGATGAATTCGACGGCAATACGCATCCCGGCTATGCCGCGCCCATGCCCCATCATGGTCACCGCTGGATCGACATTCTCAGGAAAGAACGCGGCCAGGCCCCCATGGTCGATGTCGCCTATGTACCGGTT
>JAOUPW010000045.1 GCA_029879665.1 Rhodospirillales bacterium
TTGAAAACATTCCGACGGATGAAAACCCGCGCACCGGAAAAATCACCGCGCTCAGCGTTATTGCCACCCTTGAAGGATTGGTCTCCCCGCTCAAGGTCGGCACCTGACCCATGATCGTTGAACGCCTCACCCTCACCCTGCTCCGGATGCCGCTGACAGTTCCCTACAAGCTGTCCCTGGGCGCGGTGGAGGCATTCGACACCATTCTCATCCGGGCCGATGCGAATGGTGGAAAGTGGGGATATGGCGAGGCCACCATCCTGACCGGCTATACCTCGGAAACCATCATGGACAGTTGGCGGATCAGCGGCGATATCGGAACGGCGATCATCGGCATGGACTCGAGGGAGGCCAAACGCATCCTCGCCGATCATCACCGAACCACGCCCTTCACCGCCAGTGCCTTCGCCAGCGCACTGGAAATGATGGAAGACCATCCCCTGCTTCACGTCGAGAAACGAACCACCGTTCCCCTGCTCGCCATCCTTAACGCCACCGATGAATCGGGTATTGAAACAGAAATCGAAAGGGCGCTGACCGCCGGCTACGGCACCTTCAAAATCAAGGTCGGTTTTGATGCGGGGGCCGACCTGGAAAGGGTGCGTTTTATTCAGAAGACGCTCAAGGGCCGTGCCCTGATCCGGCTTGACGGCAACCAGGGCTACCGCCGCGACGATGCGTGCCGCTTCGCTTCCGGCCTTGATGCGAACGGGATCGAATTATTGGAACAGCCCTGCGACGCCGATGACTGGGACGCCGCCGTCGCCGTGGCCAGGGTTGCCGCCGTGCCCATGATGCTGGACGAATCCATCTACGGCCTGGAAGATATCCGCCGCGCCGCGGATCTGGGAGCCGCCCGGTTCGTTAAACTGAAACTGATGAAGGCGGGCGGACTTGAGCAACTGGCCGACGGGCTGAACCTGATCCGCGATCTGGGCATGACGCCGGTGCTGGGTAACGGCGTCGCCGCCGATGTCGGCTGCTGGATGGAAGCCTGCATAGCGCGGAAGCACATCGGCAACGCCGGCGAAATGAACGGTTTTCTCAAACCGCGGACTCCTTTGTTCTCCCAACCAATGGCGGTGGCAAACGGATGTATGGTCCTGGAACCCGGAAATGCCCCGGAGCTGGACGAAGAGGTCCTCGCTTCCTACACTCTCGACTCCTTGTCCTTTCCCGGAAACTGATCACGCATGACTGGAATTGATCCTACTCTTCTGGCGCTCGCGACCATTGCCCTCATCCTGGGCGGCATGGCCAAGGGCACACTTGGGATTGGGTTGCCGATCATTGTCATTGCCATTCTCTCCAACTTCCTGCCCGTGGTTACCGTGCTAGCCATTGTCTCCCTGCCGATCCTGGCCACCAATTTTTGGCAGGCGGTCCATTCCGGCAATCTGATGCGGCCGTTGAAACGGTTTTGGCTTCTGATCCTCTTTCTGATGACCGGGATCTGGCTGGGCGCCAAAATCGTCGTCAGCCTGGCGCCGGAAACCTTGTATGCCGTCCTCGGCGTAGTGGTGGTTCTGTTCACCCTGACGGTTTATTTCAAGCCGCCGCGAACGTTGCCGGCGCGCCTGGAAAAATGGGTTTCGCCCGTGGCCGGGCTTACAGGCGGACTCCTTGGCGGTATTTCCACCGTCTGGGGACCGCCCATGATCATGTATTTCGTGATGCTGCGCCTGGACAAGGATGAATTCGTCCGTACCGTCGGTCTGGTGTGGTTTACCGCCGCCGTGCCCATGGTGATCGCCTACGCGGGAAACGGAATATTGACCAAAGACCTCGCGGTGGTCTCCCTGATTGCCTGTGTGCCTGGATTTATCGGCGTCGCCATCGGACAGGCCATTCGCAACCGGATCAATCAGGAAACTTTCCGCAAGGCCCTCCTTATCATCCTATTCATTATCGGCCTCAACCTGATCCGCCGGGCATTTTTTTGATATCTTTGCACCCCCAGGAAACCCCATGCGCCCCCTCGATGATATAAAAGTGATCGAATTCTGCCAGGTAGCTGCGGGACCGTTTTGCGGCATGCTGCTGGCCGACATGGGCGCCGACGTGATCAAGGTGGAACACCCGGCGGGCGGCGACAGCATGCGCCAGTGGCCGCCGCTGAACGATGGCTTCAGCGAAAACTTCGCTTCCGTCAATCGCAACAAGCGTTCCGTAGTCCTGGACCTGAAATCGGACGAAGGCCAACACGCGGCGCACGCGCTCGCCCTGTCGGCCGACGTGGTGATCGAGAATTTTCGCTCCGGAGTTCTGGCCCGGCTCGGGCTGGGGTATGAGGCGCTGGCAAAAGATAAGCCGAAGTTGATTTATTGTTCGATTTCCGCCTATGGGCAAAGCGGCCCCCGGGCCAGGGACGGCGGCTTCGACCTGACCGTGCAAGCCTTCAGCGGCGTCATGAGCGTCACCGGCGAGGCCGGCGGCGCGCCGGTCAAGTGCGGGGTGCCGATTTCCGATTTTTCCGCCGGACTTTACGGTGCCTACGCCATTCTGTCGGCCCTGCACAAGGTTCGCCGGGGCGGCGAGGGCCAGCATATCGACGTTTCCATGCTGGGCGCGACGCTGGGCGTCGCGGCATTGCAGACCAGTGAATACTTCGGCACCGGCAAGGATCCGGTAAAACTGGGCTCCGCCCATCCCCGCAACGCGCCCTATCAGGCGTTCAAGGCCCGGGACGGCTACTTCGCCATGGCCGCCGGCAACGATAAACTGTGGCGAGCGGTGTGCGATATTACCGGCCATCCGGAATTATTTTCGGATCCCCGCTTCAACACCACCCCCGACCGCGCCGCCAATCAAACTGAACTGAAAGACATTCTGGAAACAATCTTCACGGAACGGGACGCGGCGGACTGGATCGCGGCTTTCAACGACTGCGGCGTTCCCTGTACGCCCATCAACACCTATTCCCAGGCCCTGGCGGATGCGCAGGTGGCGCACATGGGCTGGGTGCGGGACCTGGAACTGCCCTCCGGCGCCAAGACCAAGACCTTCGCCTCACCGGTAGGGATGAGCGCGGAAACGCTGGATATTTTCAGGCCGCCGCCGGACCTGGGCGCCCATACGGATGAAGTGCTCGCGGAAATCGGGTTGAAAAAACCGGATTCGGACTGACGCCAGGCAAGGCTAGCCGCTTAACGCTTCCTTCACCGCAGCCCCCGCGTGCGACGGAGTATCCAGCAAGGTGACGCCGGCGGATTTCAGCGCGTCTCGCTTGGACTGATACGTTCCTTTGTTGCCGATAACGATCGCCCCGGCGTGGCCCATTTTCTTGCCCTTCGGGGCCGCGCCGCCGGCGATGAAGGCGCAAACCGGCTTTTTCATGGTGGCGGCGTATTCAGCGGCCTCTTCTTCCATGACGCCGCCGATTTCCCCGACCATGACGATCGCTTCGGTGCGGGGGTCGTTGTCCAGTTCCACCAGCGCGTCTTTGGTGGTGGTGCCGATGATGGGATCGCCGCCGATGCCGATGAAGGACGAAATGCCGAGCCCCGCCTGCACCACATTCAGGCAGAAAAGCGTCCCCAGGCTGCCACTACGGGAAATGACGCCGACCTTGCCGACCTTGAAGATGTTCTCGTTAAACGCCGGCATGAACCCGGTAATGGTTTCCCCGGCGGTGACCGCACCCGCCGTGTTGGGGCCAAGCACCCTGGTTCCCCGTTCGCGGGCGGCGGCAAGGAAATACATCACGTCCTGCACCGGAACATGTTCGGTCAGCGCCACAATACCCTTGGCCCCGGCTTCGATGGCATCCAGGGCGGCGGCCTTGACGCCCAGGGGCGGGATGAACAAAACGGAATAATCGAAACCGCCATCGTTCATGGCCTCGACCGCGCTGGCGTATACGGGAACGCCGCAGTGGGTGATGCCGGCTTTTTTCGGATTGACGCCGCCGACGATGTTGGTGCCGTACTCCATCATACGTTCGGTCCAGAAGGTACCTTGCTTGCCGGTGATGCCTTGGATCAAAACCTTGTCCGTGCCGCGTACAATCATTTCGCCGCCTCCACCGCCGCCTTGGATGCATCGTCCATGGTCGCGTAAGGATCCATGTTAAGTCGGTCCTTCAGCATGGCGACGGCTTCCACGTCGCCGGTGCCGTGGATGGAGAAAAACACCGGCAAATCCGGTTTCAGTTCCTCCCAGGCGTTAATTACCCCTTCGGTCATGACGTCGGTACGGGCGAAGGCGCCGCAGAAGTTGACGACCAGGCTTTTGACGCGGGGGTTGGCGAGCACCAGTTCCAGCGCCGGTTTGGCCAAGGTGTAGGATTCGCCGCCGATCTCCAGGAAATTGGCGGGAGCACCACCGAAGTGCCGCACCACATCCATGGTGGTCATGGTCAGGCCGGCGCCGTTGGCGAGCACGGCAACATCGCCGTCAAGTTCGATGAATTTAAGGCTCTGTTCCTTGCCCTTTTTTTCAAGTGCAGTCAATTTGTCCGGTGTCCCGGCAGGCGCGGTTTCGGGCTGGCGTACAATCGCCGAATCATCCATCACAAATTTGCAGTCCAACGCGACAATGCCGCCGTCCACCGTTATCACCAAGGGATTGATTTCCAGCAGTTCGGCGTCATAGGCACGGTAAGCTTCGTACAGCTTGACCAGCGTCGTCGCAACGTCGCCGGCTGCGGCGCCGAGATCAAGCCCGTCAAGCAGGTCATCGGCGGCGGAAAGGTCAAAACCTTTGCGGATATCCACCTCGGCCCGGCGCACGCTGGCAGGATCCTTTTCCGCCACCTCTTCGATATCCATGCCGCCTTGGGTGGAAAACATCACCACCGGCCCCTTGGAAACGGAATCGTTGAGAACCGCGGCATAAAGTTCGCGGGCGATGGCGGCGCGTTGTTCGATCAGGACCTTTTCGACCCTGTGGCCGGCGATTTCCATGCCGAGGATGGCCTGGGCCGCGACCTTGGCTTCGCCGTCGCTGTCGGCGGTCTTGATGCCGCCGGCCTTGCCCCGCTTCCCGGTGGGCACCTGGGCCTTGACCACCACCGCGCCCAGCTCGGCCGCGGCATGGGCGGCCTCCTCGGGTGTGGAGGCGACGCGCCCGCCGGGAACAGGAATGCCGTGGGCGGCAAGAAGGGGCTTCGCCGCGTGCTCCTCGAAATTCATGAGCGGTTTTCCTTCGCTACTTACTTGCCGTACCGCGCCCAGTAGGCGCCGAACAGGGCTTCTTCCGAAGGCTTGTCCTCGGGGATGGTGGTAACCAAATGGGTGACGTTGATGAAATGGCGGACGTTGAGGTTTTCAGAAATGGAATTCCCAGCCCAGGTACCGCAGCCCATGGAAAGAGTGAAGTTGAGGCCGTTATCGAAACTGCCGCCGTTGCCGAAAGTATGCGCCTGGTTGACCAGCACGCGGACGACGTCAAGCTCCTCGGCCAAGCGCCGATAGTGATCGGAATTTTTGGTGTGGATACCGACCGAATGGCCCATGCCTTGATAATCAAGCACGTTGCGCACCTGCGTCAGCGCAGCGTCGAAACCGGAGGCGCGGTAAACGGTCAAAACCAAGGATAATTTTTCGCCGGAAAAGGGATGCTCAGGGCCGGCGCCTTCGTCTTCGACCATGAAAAATTTGCACCCCGCCGCTTCATCCGGCAGGCCGGCTTCGCGGGCGAAGACGTCCGCGTCCTTGGCGATCACCCTGCGGTTGAGGTGCCCATTGACCCAGAGGGTTTCCTGGATTTTCCGCTTTTCTTCCTCCGTCGCCAGATAGCCGCCAGCCCGCTTGAGCGCGGCGATGGCGTCATCGTACACGTCATCCAGAATGGTGACGGAATTTTCCGACGAACACGAGGTCGAATTATCGAAAATCTTGGAAGCGCATATTTTTTTCGCAGCGTCATCCAAATCGGCGGTGGAATCGATGATTACCGGCACATTGCCGGCACCGACGCCGATCGCAGGGGTGCCGCTGGAATAGGCCCGGCGCACATTATTTTGCGAACCCGTCACGACCACCAAGTCGCAGGCTTCCATAAGCGCTTGCGTCAGCGCCTTGTTCACCGGAGCGGGCAACACCTGCACCAGATCGGCCGGCAGGCCGGTTTTTTCCAGCTCGGCGCGCATGTAATCTACGATTTTTCCGGTGGTGCTTGCGCCCGCCGGCGACGGTGCGATGATCACCGCGTTACGGCCCTTGATCGCCATCATCGCCTTGTTGGCCGGCGTCGCCGCCGGATTTGTCGAGGGCACCACGGCACCGACCACACCCACCGGTTTAGCGTATTTAACAATTCCCTTTGCTTTGTCTTCCTCGATCACACCGACGGTCTTGGCCCGGAGAAGATCGCGAAGGGCGCCGAAATTCTTGCGCTGGTTTTTGGTAATCTTATCGGCAACGTTGCCGAGTCCAGTGTCGGCAACCGCCAGTTCCGCCAACTCCCGAGCCCGTTCCGGCTTGTAGATCGCCCAGGCCAGCGCCGTCACCGCTTCATCGACCCGGGCCTGATCGGCATTGGCGAATACCGCCATCGCGGACCGCGCCTTGGCAACCAAACCGTTGACGATATCCACTTCCTTGGACTCAGCGCCTTGCTGGCCGGCGGGTGCAGGCTGGCTCATATTATTAATCTCCAGTCATTTTAAATCCGCGTTAAATCCGCGCGCCCTTTACGGCACGATAGCCGTTGATAATCAGGGTCAGGGCGCCGACGATCAACAGGCCGAGACCAATCGGCCGGTCAAGATAGCCGGTGAGCTCATAATGCAACATCTGCATGGCCTGGGCAAAGGTCTGTTCGCCGATTTTGCCCAGAATCAAGCCGAGCACGATGCCGGCCACCGAATAACCGGAGCGGCGCAGGAAAAACCCGACGATACCGGCAATGAACATGACCATGATATCGATAACCAAACCGCGCACCGCATAGGCGCCGACCGTCGCCATCAGCAAGATCGCCGGCGCCAACAGATGGAAAGGAACGCGCAACAGGTGGACCACCGTCTTGGTCTGCAGCCAACCCAGGAAAAAAATGGAAATGTTGGCATAAAACATGGCGGCGAACACCACCCACACCAGATCGCCGCTGTTTATGAAAACCAGGGGGCCAGGCTCCATGTCGTGCATTTGAAAAACGCCGACCATCATCGCCGTCAATGCGCCGCCGGGCAGACCCAGGGCAAGCAGCGGGATCATAGCGGCGCCGGTGGCGGCGTTGTTGGCGGTTTCCGATGACACCACGCCTTCCAACTCGCCCTTGCCGAATTTGGTCTTATCCTTGGCCCAACGCACGGCCTCGCTGTAACCCATGAAAGCGGCCAGCGTCGCGCCGATGCCAGGCAGGATGCCGCAGAAGAATCCGATCACCACCGAGCGCGCCACCGCGAACTTGAGTTTCCAGAATTCCGCGAAAGTTGGAAAATCGAGGTTGACCTTGGGGGCTTCGTAGATTCCGGTGGCGCGCCGTTCCGCTTGAATAAATACTTCCGAAACGGCGAAGACGCCAAGAATGGTCGGAATGAAATGAATGCCGGCCAACAGATAGGCAACGCCGAAATCAAAGCGCTTAACCCCGCCGACGGGATCGAGCCCGACCATGGCAATCATCAGACCGAACAGAACCGACAGCCAGCCCTTCCATAAGGTCTTGGCGCCGACCGAAGAAGCCACCGAAAGGCCGAAGAAAACGAGGGCGAAAATTTCCGGCGGGCCGAAAGCGGAAATGGCCCAGTCGGCAATCGGCGCCGTCGCGACCATCATCAGCAAGGCGGAAGCGGTGCCGCCGAGCGCGGAGCACATGACTGCCGCGCCGACGGCCTTTCCCGCCTGCCCCTTGCGGGTCATGGGATAACCGTCAAAGGCAGTCGGTGCGTTTTCAGGCGCCCCCGGAATATTGAACAAGATGGCGGTGATCGCGCCGCCGAAGACGCCGGAACAGTAAATCACGGAAAACAGCATGATGCCGTCCTGGGCCGTCAACTGCGCCGTGAACGGCAACAGGATTGCCGCCAGGGTCAGCATGCTGACGCCGGGAATGGCGCCGAACACCATACCGCCGAGCAAGCCCGCGATGAAGATCAACACACTGGTTGGGTTGCTGAAAAGCGTTATTGATCCGGCTATAAAATGTTCCATTGCGTTTTCTTTTTTTACGTGGAGCGGCTAGCGGATAATCACCAGCAGCCAGTTGCTGAAATCATAAAACGGATGCAGGTTTCCCGTCGGCAGGCCGACATAAAGAAGCTTGGCGAAACAGATCAAAATAAATACGTAAATGAAAACGGTAACGCCGATCAGGCGTTTCCATCTCCGTTCGCCGGCAATATAAAGAAATATGGCGATAAAAACCGGCGTCAGGGAATAAAACCCGATCAACTCAAGCAGGCTTGCATAAATGACGGGAACGAACAGGGTCGCGGCCAGCCGGAAGTGATTGGTTCTGGGCACTTCCGTTTCTTCGGAAGCGTCTATATCGCCATCAGTCTCCGTTATGCCGTGGATTTCGTGGAGCTGTTTTGAAAAACGCACGTCTTCGTAAAATTGGAACATGGCAGCGAGAAAGATTAATAGGATTACCGCACGGGGCCAGCCGAAGGCGCCATAACGATAAATTTCGATATCCTGATTGAAGCTGTAGGTATATGCAAACGCACCAATGGCGAACAACAGCCAGAAAGAAACCTCGAAAACCTGCCCCTGGGTTAATCCCTTCACTTGCCTTCCCTCATCTTAATTATACCGGACCCCGACGAAACCGCCGGGGTCCGGATCGTTTTCTTAATTCCAATGGGTATCGGATTATTTCTTCAGACCCATTTTCTTGTACGTGTCACGATAGATTTTCATGGTTGAGTTGATCAGTTTGATGGAACCTTCGGTGTCCCGGAAGCTGTCGATCAGGTGCATGTATTTCTTTTTGTTATAAGCCTGATAGCTGGGCTGCCTGAAGGCACCCTGAAAGGCTTCCTGCAACCACTTCACCCGTTGCGGCGGAACGCCCTTTTTCACATAGAAGCCGCGATAGCGCATCAGGGGCTCGAACTTCAGGCCCACATCGGCCAGACTCGGCGTATCGGGGAAGGCCGACGGACGCTCCTTCAGCAGAGTCAGGATCGGTTTGAAATCGCCGCTGTCGAGAAAGTTTC
>JAOUPW010000570.1 GCA_029879665.1 Rhodospirillales bacterium
TATTCGCCCGACTGGCACTGCGATCTGATCGAGGTGCTGTCCGATTTCGGCGCATCGGCGCGATGCAAGCTCAATGAAATTTGTTCGGTGCTGGGTTTTCCCGGCAAATTCGGCATCGACGGCGCCCAAGTCGCGCCCATGTTCGACGCTGGACGGATCAAGGACATCCGCGATTACTGCGAAACCGATGTTCTCAATACCTATCTGGTCTATTTGCGCTGGCGGCTGCATACCGGAGGAATCTCCCTTGAAGGATATAACCTGGCCGTGGCCGACTTAATCGCCCTGATCGAAGCCGAGCGCGAAGCCCGGCCCCACCTGAGCGAATTTCTCGAGGCCTGGGGACAGGCGTCGGGTAATTCGTTCATGTTGTAAGCAGATCCGGCAAGATTAATGTCGATCCGTTCCGTTTTTCTCATCCTCGCCGCCGGCGTTATCTTTGCTTCCGCAGCCTTTGTCCTGCTTCAGGACGACCGTTCCCTGAGGCAACGCTTCCTGGACCATGAGATGGCGGCCAGCACCGGCATTGCCCCGGTCGCGGCGGCGGTATGCGCCTACGATCGGGTGACCGCCAAGCATGGCGATCGGGCGATCCTTCATTACCTGCGAATTCAGGGCCGGGAAAAAAGGGGCGAACGGATAACCCGGTCCGACAAAACCTTGGAACTGGGCTTTCTGGTCGGCCCGGAACTGACCAACTGCGCCCAGGCCGAACTGCTCGACAAATACATGCCGGCGGCGACAGCATATCGTCACCCCTTTGTCCTCGGCGCCTGCAACACAACCCAACGCAAGGGTGCGAAAGAAGACCTGTATTTCGTCCGCTGCGAAGTCACCAATGCCGCCAATTTGCCGGTAAGGTTGCTTGACGGGGATATCCTCTTTCGCAGCAAAAGCACCGGCGCCACCTTGTTCGTGATCGACCTGAAAATCGGACTGCAGTTTCCACCCAGGGGATCCACCTACGGGCGGATCAATTTCAAGCTGACGCCGGAACGGTTGGAATCGTTGGGGATCGGAAAGGGCGAGCCGCTTTCCGCCGACATCATCTTACGCATCCGGAAAATTTCGCTGGAGAACGGTTCCGTTGTCGTCTATGGGGAATAAACCGGAAAAAAAACTATTCCGCGTCGTCGCCGGAGGTTGGCAAGGTTTGCTCGGGCGGCGGAATTTTCGAGACTTTTTCGATGGCCGCACCCGGGAAGCTTTCCAACACCGCCTTGACCAGAGGATGATCCGCGGCTTCGTTTTTTTCCGCCGCCACGACCGCATCGAGCTGTTGCCTGAGGGTGGCTGCGCCCGACTCGCCGGATACGGTCACCACCCAACGGCATCCGGTATGGTTATTGAGAAACCGGCTCAGGTCATGGGCCAGTCCCGACGGCGCGCGGTCGCCGGGGCGGAATTCAATCCGCCCTTTTTCGAAATTCACCAGATGCAGGTTATTGATCAGGTTCGCGTGCAACAGGGCTTCCCGCAGTTCCATGGTCAGATCGACCACGGCCTGAAAGGTTTCCGGTATCGGCAATTCAAGCGCGCCGGTTTCGGGTTCCGCCTCGGGCGCGGGAGCGGCCGTGGCGGCGCCTCCGGCGACCCGGGCCCGGGGCTGATCGGGGGAACCGGGCGAAGACATTGCCGGGCGGGCGGCAGACGCGTTCACCGGCGGCGCCGTTCCCGGTGACAACGAAGCCGCGGGCGAAGATGAAGACGAGGCCTGTTCCTCCTTCAGCGCCTTGATGGCGTCGGCGGGGGTCGGCAAATTGCTGGCATGGGCGAGACGAACCAGGATCATTTCCGCCGCCTGGACCGGGTAGGGCGCGAAGCGCACCTCTTCCAGGCCCTTGAGCAGCATCTGCCAGGCCCGGGAAACGGCGGCCATGGAAAGCCCTTCGGCCATTTCACGGCCGCGCACCCGTTCGGCTTCGGGCGCACCGGAAACGTCTGCGGCGTCGGGCACCACCTTGATCCGGGTCAGCCAATGGGTGAGGTCCAACATGTCCTCGATCACCTGAACCGGATCGGCGCCGGATTGGTATTGGGAATCCATCTGCCCGAGGGCATCCCGGATATCGCCTTTCATCACCGCCTCGTACAGGTCGAAGGTCATGGACCTGTCGGCGAGGCCGAGCATGTTGCGGACCAGAACGTCATCGATGGCGCCCTGGTCGCCTTCCTGCCATCCGGACTGGGCGATCGCCTGATCGAGCAGGCTGAGGCCGTCGCGCACGGAACCGTCGGCGGCCCGCGCGATCAGAGTGAGGGCGCCATCGGTGATTTCGGCGCCTTCCGTTTCGCAGATATTCTTGAAATGA
>JAOUPW010000571.1 GCA_029879665.1 Rhodospirillales bacterium
TTGTCGTCGAACAGGATTTCCTCATAGAGTGCCAGGCCGATACCCATGGAAATGCCGCCTTCGACCTGACCTTCGACCAGGGTCGGGTTAATGGGTGTGCCGCAATCATGGGCGGCAACCATGCGCAGGATTTCCACCTCGCCGGTCTCGTCGTCCACTTCCACCTCGGCGATCTGGGTGGCGTAAACATAGGTGCCGAAAGGTTTACCCTGTCCGGTTTCCGGGTCCATGGCCACCGTGTGCGGGTTGAACGACGCGCTGGCCAGCGGCGGCTCTCCGTTGACGAACTGGGCCTTTTGGGCGACTTCGCCGATGGGCAGGGCCTTTTGCGGAAACCCGACAACCTGGATTTTCCGGTCCCGGGCTTCCAACTGGTCGGGCTTGACGCCGAGCATGGGTGCCGCCGTGTTGAACAAAATATGCTTGGCCTTTTCCGCCGCCAGTTGGACAGCGTTGCCGGTAACGTACGTGGTACGGCTGGCGATGGCTCCGGTGTCCATAGGCGTGGTATCCGTATCGGCAGAGACCACCTTGACGTCATCCGCCGCGATCCCCAGTTCCTCGGCGGCGATCTGGCCCAGCACCGTCAACGAGCCCTGCCCGGTTTCCACCGTACCGGTCAGCAAGGTTGCGGTGCCGTCTTCATTGACTTTAACAATGGCGGCGCTGGCGTTGGCCAGAACGGTGAACCCGATGGGATACCACATGCAGGCGATGCCACGTCCACGATGTTTCATTTTTGCCACTCCTTCCAGCCGAAGCGTTCGGATGCGATGTCCAGCGACTCCTTAACCACGACACTCTGCAGAATCTGTCCAGTAGGGCTGGCCGAACCTTCGTGGAAGGCGTTGCGCAGGCGGATTTCCAATGGATCGATCCCCAGCTTCAGAGCGATTTCATCCATCTGGGATTCATAGGCAAAGCAGACCTGGGGCGCGCCGAAGCCGCGCATGGCGCCGGAAGTGGTCTTGGTCGTGTAGACCGCGAAGGCCTCTACCTTGAGGTTTTCGATGTTATACGGCCCAACCGAAAGGATGGCTCCCTTGCCAAGGGTGGTTTCACTCCAAGAACAATAGGACCCCCCATCCAGGATCAGGCGGACCTTACGGGCAACAATCTTACCGTCATTGGTGACGCCGGTGGCGTAATCCATGATGAAAGGATGGCGCACGGTCGACGAAATAAATTCGTCCTCGCGGCTGAAGACGCCTTTGACCGGGCGGCCGGCTTTTTTTGCCAATAGGGCCAGGATCGGTTCCAGGGTGATTTCATTCTTTCCGCCGAAATTTCCGCCAACGATGGTGGCCGTAATGCGAATCCGGTTCATGGGCATATTCAGCGTGCGCGACAAGTCGGCGCGGCCGAGGGTGATCCTCCCCAGCGCGGAATAAACATGCAGATCACCGGTAGGTTCCCACAGGGCGATGGAGGCATGGGGTTCCATAGGCACGTGTTCGACCATCTGGGTCTTGTAGCGATTTTCAAATACGTGATCAGCTTCGGCCAGAGCTTTTTCCACGTCGCCCTTTTGGATGCTCTTGGAAGCATAGATATTGCTGTCGCCATGAATTTTCGGCGCATTGTCCTTCATCGCCACCATGGGATCGAACACAGGCTTCAACGGCTCGTACACGACCTTGATCTTAGCCAGCGCGTCCTGGGCCTGCTGTTCCGTTTCAGCGGCCACCGCAACTACACCATCGCCCATGTGGCGCACCTTGTCGTCGGCTAGCAGCGGTTGATCCTGATAAGAAGGCCCGAAGGTGTTGACGGGGATTTCCTTGCCCGTGAGGGTCGCCACCACGCCCGGCATCTTTTCCGCTTCGCTGACATCAATGCTAATGATTTTGGCGTGGGCGTATTCGCTGCGCAGAATTTTCGTATGCAACATGCCGGGAAAGGCCATATCGTCGATATACTGGGTCTTGCCCAGAACATGGGGCCGGCTGTCGAGCCGGGTTACACGCTGGCCGACTGCTGGGGTTTGCTTATTGACCTCAGGCGTCAGAGGCAGCAACCCGTGCCCGATATCCCTGGAAACAGCCGGGACCGGCCCTTTGCCCGCTTCCTTCAGATTTTCCAGCGTTTTCTTACGTTCTGCGACATCGACTTTCGGCGCCATGTGTCTACCCTTTATGTCTAATCGTCAGGCGGTTTTTCTGTCGCCGACTGACTGGCCGCTAATCTCAAGGATCGCGTCAATGATCTTGGTATAACCGGTGCAACGGCAGAGATTTCCCGCCAATGCTTCGCGGATTTCATATTCGGTGGGTTTCGGATTGGCGTCGAGCAGCGCCTTGGCGGAAATG
>JAOUPW010000572.1 GCA_029879665.1 Rhodospirillales bacterium
CGTCTTCTTCAGTTGATCAACGACATCCTCGATGTTTCGGCTATCGAGTCCGGAAAGCTTGATCTCTATGAGGAGCAGGTCGATAGCAGCCTCGCCCGAAAATTCGAAGGCACCGGACTCGGCCTACCGATTACCAAGGCATTGATCGAGGCGCATGGCGGGAATCTTGAGATCAAAAGCGAACCTGAAAAAGGAACCTCCGCATGCGTCAATTTCCCGTCGGAGCGGGTTATTATCATCGCGACTCCAGATGCGGCTCACCAACTTCAACACCTGGCGTCCTGAATGTCGGCTTCGGATTTTTCGAACCTACCGCGCCCGATCCAACTTGAGCCGCGTTTGAATTTTTACCGATACTTACCGGACCGCGGATTTAATCCACACGGCATTGTCGTGGAAAGCCGCGCCGCCCGCCGGCGGAATCGGATCGGCGCCGGTGAGCGCGTTGATACCGCGCCCTTCCGGAAAGGCATCGTTGGACCATAGGCTTTCCACTACCACCACGCCCCGCTGCAAACCGTCGAAAGATCGAAGCGTAAGCGTCAGGCTGCCGCGCCGGTTGCCGATGCGAACCCGGTCGCCGTCTTCCAGACCAAGATCACGACAATCGCCGGGATGCACGAACACCGACGGCGTTTGTTCCTTTTTTTGCGACGCCTCGGTTTCGTTGAAGGTGGAATTGAGAAAATTATGCGCCGGCGCGGTTACCAGCCGGAAGGGATGGTCCGCATCGGCGGCCTCCACGTTGTCCACGTGATCGGGCAGGCCGGGCAGGCCGGCGGCATCGTCGCCGCAGGACGCCCAATCGGGAGCAAAATGGAATTTCCGGTCCGGCGTTTTAAAGCCGTTGAGGAAATTGCTGTCCTCAAACGAGACCTGACAATCCAGCCAGCGCTGCGCGAATAATTCGTCCGCCCCGGGCAGGCCGCCATCGGTGAGCGCCCGGTCGATCAATTCCCACTCGGTCATATTGAAACCTTCGTGCGCCGCGCCCAGCTTCGCCGCCAGCGCGCACAGCATGTCGTGGTTGGAACGCGACTGGGCGAAAGGTTCGATCACCGGTTTCGAAGCCGTCAGAAAACTGTGTCCGCCGGGGGTGTAGAGATCGGCGTGTTCGAGAAAGGTGGTCGCCGGCAAAACAATATCGGCATACTTGGCCGTTTCGGTCATCAGTTGTTCGTGCACGCACATAAACAGATCGTCGCGGGCGAAGCCGGCCAGAACCTTGTTCTGATCGGGGGCCACCGAAGCCGGGTTGGAACTTTGCACCAGCATGGCGGTCACCGGGGGGCCGCCTTCCAGCGCGTCTTCATCGCCGGTGACGATGGGCCCCAGCCTGGACATGTCCAGCACCCGGGTCGCCGGGTCGAGTGCAACCAGCCCGTCGATCACCGTGGGATCGACGCCATAAAGATCATAGCCGGCGTAAAGCGCGCCGCCGCCTTTATGTTTCCACGCGCCGGTGACGGCGGGCAGGCAGGCGACCGCGTGCATATTGACCGCGCCGTTGCGGGTGCGGGTGAAGCCGTAGCCCAGGCGGATGAAACTGCGTTCCGTGCCGCCGTACAGCCGGGCGAAGGCGGTGATCTCTTCCGCGCTCAGCCCGGTGATGGCCGCCGCCCAGGCCGGATCGCGGGTTGCAAGGTGCGCTTCCAGCTTGTCCGGCACGTCGGTGTATTTCGCAAGATAATCCCTATCGGCGAAGCCTTCCTTAAACAGCACATGCATGACGGCGCAGGCGAGCGCGCCGTCGGTGCCGGGGCGCAATTGCAGGTGCACGTCGGAAGCCTTGGCGGTGCGGTTGCGGTAAGGATCCACGGTGACGATCTTGGCGCCCCGGCTTTTGCGCGCCTTGACCGCGTGGTGCATGGCGTTGACCTGGGTCGAGGCGGCGTTGGTGCCCCACATAACGATCAGGTCGGCTTCCATCATCTCGCGGGAATCCGTTCCGGTGACGGCGCCGACGCCGGCCTTCCAGGCGGTGTTGGCGACGCCGGAACAGATGGTCCGCTTCATTCCCGAATAGCCCATGACATGGCGCAGGCGGTTGATGCTGTCGCGCTGCACCAGGCCCATGGTGCCACAGTAATAATAGGGCCAGACCGTTTCCGGGCCGTGCTTGGCCGCCGCCGCCTTAAACGCCGCCGCCGTGATTTCCAGGGCTTCGTCCCAGGAGACGGGCTCGAACTTCCCTTCGCCCTTGGCGCCGGTGCGGCGCAAGGGCGTGCTCAAACGGCCAGCGTGATGGACACGATCGGCATAGCGCGCCACCTTGGCGCAGATGACGCCGTCCGTATAGGGATGGG
>JAOUPW010000573.1 GCA_029879665.1 Rhodospirillales bacterium
AGGCCCGCGTCATGGAAGGGGAGCCGGTTTCCGACCCGTCGGCCTTCGCCCGGCGCATGGCCGCCATGCTGGAAAAGGGGCTGGTGGCTTAGGCCCCGAGGGCAAAGGATAAGGAAAAAAGTCAAATATTCCCTATTATCCCATCTCCGCCCAAATTTGAGGCGCTATTTCGGGTAAAATCCCATATAGAAACCAATAATCGGCAAGAATCCTGAGCTCAGTTTCCATCCAGCGCCAATTGGGCCGCGCCCAGGATGCGCCCGGTTTTTCGCGATTGCAGGAGAACGGCGCAAACCTGGCCGCCCGGGGCCAGGATCTCGGCGAGCGGCAGCGATTGGGTGAGGGGCCCGCCGTTCCAGGTCGCGATCTTCCTCAGGCTCCGCACCACATTGCTGTTGGTGAGTTTAAGGCCGCTGTTCTCACCACGCTTGATGACGGTGTCGTGGCTGCGGTCGAACACCACCAGCACCACGTCCGCCTTTTCACCGGCCATAATGCCGGCTGAGCCCTTAGCCGGCGCGGCGGCAATGGAGACGGTGATGTTCTTGCCGGCATGGCCGAGATCGATGGGAATCTGTTGGATTGATTTCGCCTCGCGGATGGCGTCTTTCACCTCGGCGCGGTTGGATCCAACCGCCTGCGCCTGCCCCTGAATGACCATCTGCGGCGTGTAGACGTATTTAAGGTTGAAGCGGCTGGAATAGTCCCGCTGGCGTCGGGTGAATATCGCATCCGAAAATGGATCCTTCCAGCCGATGTAGTCCCAATAATCGACGTGCAGGGACAGGGCGAGCAGGTCGTCGCGTGTGCTTAGTTCGTTAAGAAATTTGTCGGCGGGCGGGCACGACGAACATCCTTGAGAGGTGAACAGTTCAACCACTGTCAGGGGCTGGCCGGAAAAGCCGGAAACCGGTACCAGGATCAGGACGCACGCGGCGGCCAAAAGAGCAGAGGGGAATTTAAGGGCGCGGATCATACCTTACGGAATAAAGCATTGATAATTCACGCGCCAATCAAAAGGGTGTGAGGCAGTTTATCTTCCTCACACCCTTTCAAGGGCAACGATTTGCCGCCGGCCGGCTATTTCTTGTTCAGGTTGCGCAGCACGTAATGAAGGATGCCGCCGTGGCGGTAGTATTCCACTTCATCCAAAGTATCGATACGGCAACGAAGGGTGATGGACTCGGTTGAGCCATCGGCGCGGGTGATTTTGCACGCCACATCCATGCCCGGCGTGATGCCGCCTTCGATGCCGGTAAGGTCGAAGATTTCGCTGCCGTCGAGCTTGAGGGTCTTGCGGTTGACGCCCTCCTTGAACTCCAACGGCAGCACGCCCATGCCGACCAGGTTGGAACGGTGGATACGCTCGAAACTCTCAACGATCACCGCCTTGGCGCCCAGCAGGCTGGTACCCTTGGCCGCCCAGTCACGGCTGGACCCGGTGCCGTATTCCTTGCCGCCGATCACCACCAGCGGCACGCCGTCGGCGGCATATTTCATGGCCGCGTCATAGACCGGCATGGTTTCTCCCGAGGGCATGTGCCGGGTGACGCCGCCTTCGGTGCCGGGCGCCATTTCATTGCGGATGCGGATGTTGCCGAAGGTGCCGCGCATCATCACTTCGTGGTTGCCGCGCCGGGCGCCGTAGGTGTTGAAGTCCTCCGGGCGCACCTGATATCCGAGCAGGTAATCTCCGGCCGGGCTGTCCTTGGCGAAGGAGCCTGCGGGCGAAATGTGGTCGGTGGTCACCGAATCGGCCAGGATGAGAAGCTCCCGCGCGCCCTTGATATCGGATATGGCGCCGGGCTCGGCGGACATGTTCTCAAAGTAAGGCGGGTTGCGCACATAGGTGGAACCGTCCTGCCAATCGTAGGTTTCACCGCCGGCGGCGGAAATGGTCTGCCAGGCTTTCGGCCCCTTGGAAACGTCTGCATAGCGGGCCTTGAACATGGCCGGCGTCAGCGCCTTGTCGATGGTGTCCTGAATTTCCTTATCGGACGGCCAGATGTCTTTCAGGAACACCGGATTGCCGTCCTTGTCGTTGCCCAGGGGGTCTTTACGCATATCATGGGTCAGGGAACCGGCTAGGGCGTAGGCCACCACCAGCGGCGGGGACGCCAGATAGTTGGCTTTCACGTAAGGGCTGATACGGCCTTCGAAGTTGCGGTTGCCCGACAGCACGGCGGTGGCCACCAGATCGCCGTCGACGATGGCTTTCTGCACGGCTGGATCCAGGGGGCCGGAATTGCCGATGCAGGTGGTGCAGCCGAAGCCGGCGATGTTGTAGCCAAGCCGATCCAGGTAA
>JAOUPW010000046.1 GCA_029879665.1 Rhodospirillales bacterium
TTCTTGTTTTCAGCAGCCATGATCGACCTTCGGTTCCGAAACAAATCAACGTCTAAAAGACTTTTTTGAAACTTCACTAATCCTTGTGGCCGGGCCGCTCACTTCAACCATATCTTCTGGATTCTTCCTGAACGTGACTTTACCTAATCCTTTTTTTCCGTCAACTACGTTTGTGGTTTTTGCATTTTGCACACCGACTCCATACCTTCGTAACCAGTCCCGGCATCGCCGCCGGAACCGCGCAAAACCCGCCCTGGAACGACTCCGGGCCGTGGGAGATTCCTTCCGATGGAAAATTTATTTTTTTTGGTGACGGGCCGTTTTTTTTGCCGGAGGTCGGGGGCAAAATATTATGCAGGCGAAATCTTTTTTTTCGAGCCTATCGGGCGGGCGGGGCGGGAAAGAAACCGGAATTTCCAATTCCGGCCGCCATCAACCAAAAAAGTCTTTTAGAAAAAGCACCTGTACGCTTCTGAAACGATTATAATTCCATAAAATAGCGCCATTTCTGCATGCCTCGGCTCCATCCGGCATGGCAGGGTGGGAAAAGGCGTTCAGCCGCCGAAAATGACCTGTTCGCGTTCGTAGAACCAGGCCGCGATCAAGGCCAGGACGGAGGCGAAGCCCAGGGTGATGACCATGGAGAGCGCGATGTCGAGCGCCGAGGAAACGTCCCCCCGCACCAGATCGCCGAAGACCACGGTCTGGGCGAAAATGGGAATGGCCATCATCCAGGACTGGGCCTTCAGCGGTGAGAACACCAGGATCAGCCCGGGCAGGGCCGGCACCAGGGGCATCAGGCCGAGATAGGTCTGGGCTTCCTTGTAGCTGCGGGTCAGGGTGGCGATGATGACCTGAACGCCGACCGCAAAAAACATCAACGGCAGGGCAACGAAAAAGAGGGAGATCATGACCGTTGGGGAGAGGGCGCGGTAAAAGCTGGACTCCGTTCCGGCGGCCCAGAAGAAAGCCCCCTTGAAGGCGAGCAGATGAATGAAGACGGCAAGGGCGGTGAAGAGCAATGCCGCTGCAAACTTGCCCATCATCAGGGCCCAGCGTTCCACCGGGTTGATCAGCAGGGGTTCCAGCGAACCCCGTTCCCGTTCCCCCGATGTGGAATCCACAGCCAGATAAATCCCACCCATGAAAATGGTAAAAATAATGAACGGCGGAATCATATAGAGGAAGAAATCGGTGATGTTGGTGCTTTCGGAAATGTTCACGCTGGAAACGGTGAGCGGGGCTGCCAGCGCCGGGTCGACCCCCGCCTCCACCAGCCGCTTTTGTCCAATTTCACGGTTGAAGTCGCCGAGCAATGTCATGGAGCGTTTCAATGCCGACAGTCCGCGAAGCCGGGAACTGTCCAGCAGGACGAACACCTCGGCCGGTTGTTTGGCATCGTACTTTTCGTGAAAGTTCTTCGAAACCGCGATGATGTTGTCGGCCTTGCCCGTGCGCACCATTTCCTTGGGGTCGCCGGTAACCGGGAGAATGGAATAACCCCGGCCCTGGAGAAAGGCGATCAGCGCCGGCGCCCGGTCGCCGCCATAGACGGCGAGGGCCGGTTTGGCCTTTTCCGCGTCATCGTCGGCGCCGCCGGAAATCCCTGAAAACATGTTGATCAGCACCCCGATCAGGAGTGGCGCCATCAGGGGATAGACCAGCGCCAGCAGCATGGCGCGCCGGTCGCGGACGTTGTCGGTTACCTCCTTGAGGAGAACCACACCCATGGCCCTGAGATGTTCCATCAGGCGGCACCTTCTCTGAGGGGGGAATCCGCCGCGGTGATCGCGAGAAATACTTCTTCCAGATCCTGTTGGCCCGTCCGCCGGCGCAGCTCATCGGGCGTTCCCTGGGCCGCAACCCTGCCCCGGGATACGATCACCAGGCGGTCGCTGATCGCCGCCACTTCCTGCATGATGTGACTGCAGAAAAGGATGCAACGCCCCTGATCCCGCATGTGGCGGATCAGGTCCCGGACTGCGCGCGAACTGGCGATATCCAGGCCGTTGGTCGGTTCATCCAGCATCACGTTATGGGGGTCATGCACCAACGCCCGCGCCAATGCCACTTTCAGGGTCTGGCCCTTGGACAGGCCCTTGGCCCGGCGGTCAATGAATTCTCCCATGGCCAGAATTTCGGCCAGCTCATCGATGCGCCGTTCCAGGGCCCCAACCTCGAGCCCGTGCAGGCGCCCAAAATAGCGGATGTGTTCGCGTCCGGTCAGGCGCGGATAAAGCCCCCGGGCATCGGGCAGGACGCCGATGCGGTGCTGCACCTGTCGCCGGGCGGTGACCGTATCGAAACCGTCAACGCTGGCGGAACCGCGATCCGGCCGCATGATGGCGTAGAGGATGCGCAGCGCGGTCGTCTTGCCGGCGCCGTTGGGCCCGATCAGGCCGGTAACGGCACCGTCGGGGGCATGGAAGCCGACCCCGTCCAGGGCCGTCACCACGCCGAACTTTTTATGAAGGTCATGAGCTTCGATCATGGTTCCCGTTTAGCACACCCGGCCGCACGCGGGAATCCCCGGCGCGCCGGAGCCCGTAAAAACAGAAAAAATACGAGGTTTATTGTCTTTTCCCCGTGAAATGCGTATTCAGGCGGGGCTCCTTTCGGGGAGATTCGGGTTGAAAGGTATATTCGTGGTCGTTCTTGTCACCGGCAGCGCGGGATTTATCGGCAATTTTATCTGCCTTCGCCTTCTTGAACAGGGCGAGACGGTGATCGGGCTCGACAATCTCAACGCCTACTATGATGTGCGCCTGAAAGAAGCCCGCCTGGCGCGAATCATTCATCATCCTAATTTCATCGAAGCCCGCATCAACCTTGAGGATCGGAATGCGGTCGCCGCCCTGTTTGCGGAGCATTCCCCTACCCGGGTCGTCAACCTGGCGGCCCAGGCGGGCGTACGCTACAGCCTGGAAAACCCTCACTCCTACGCCGACAGCAACCTGACAGGCTTCCTCAACATCCTGGAAGGATGCCGCGCCGTAGGCGTCGAACACTTGGTCTATGCATCCTCCAGTTCGGTTTACGGATCCAACACCCGCATGCCGTTTTCGGTTCACGATCCGGTGGATCATCCGATCAGCCTTTACGCCGCGACCAAGCGGGCGGCAGAGTTGATGGCCCACAGTTACAGCCACCTGTACGGTCTGCCGACCACTGGGTTGCGCTTTTTTACCGTCTACGGTCCCTGGGGGCGCCCGGACATGGCGCCGAGCCTGTTCGCCAAGGCCATTCTCGCCGGCGAGCCCATCAATGTGTTCAACCAGGGGCGCATGCGCCGCGCCTTCATCTACATTGACGATATTGTCGAGGGGGTGATTAGAGTTCTCGACCATATTCCCGAGCCCATTGTTCCAAACGCGGACGCCGGAGACGCCCCCGACCCGGCCACCAGCGCCAGCGCCCCCTTTCGCATTTTCAACATCGGCAACAGCGAAACCGTCGAGCTGACAAAATTTATCCGGTTGCTGGAAGAAAACCTCGGCCGTGAGGCAGTCAAGAACATGCTGCCCATGCAGCCCGGCGATGTGCCTGCCACCTGGGCCGACATCAGCGACCTGGCCGAGGCTACCGGTTACAAACCGTCGACCCCGGTCGAGTCCGGCGTCAAACGGTTCGTTGACTGGTACAAGGATTTTTACGGCGCACCGCGTTAAATCGCGTCCCGCCGTTGAAATGGCCGTATCGGATTGCCGAAACAAAGAGCGCCGCATTCTGCGGCGCTCTCGGGTGTTCGGAATTATTTGGTTGCTTTAGCGTCGAAGGCTAATCTCAACCCTGCGGTTTTCCTTTTCGCGCACCCCGTCATTGGTCACGATGCGCTGCCGGTCTTCGCCGTGGTGACTTTGAAGAATCGCCGTACTTGGAACTCCGGACGAGATCAAGGCATTGGCAACTGTTGAAACCCTGCGCTGGGACAGTTGCGTGTTGTAAGCGTTGGCGCCGGCACGGTCCGTATGACCGGAGAGCCGGATGGTTTTCGATTTGGAATTTTTGAAATCATCCGCGGCCTGCTTGATGGTCGCTCTCGCTTCCGCCGTCAGATGCGCCCGGTCGAAATCGAAATAGACCATAAAGGGTCCCGGTACCGGCGGCATGGGCAGGGGAGCCGGCATAGCCATCGGTTTCTTTTCAAGTTCCGCCATGGCGGCGAGGAAGCCGCTGCGGCAAAAGGCGATATCCTTGGGTTGGAAGTTTTCTTCCTGTTCCTGCATCCAACAGTCGAACATGGCCTGAGCGCGGGCGGCCTGTTCGGGCATGGTCCGTTCCGCGCCATGAGTCAGGGCGCCGACGAGCCTCTCACGGGCTGACGTCAGCTCGCCGACCTTTTCTTCCGGAAGGTTGCGCGCGGAGATGGCTTCGGGATCGGGCGCATTGCCGGCGGCGGCGGCGTTGGCACGCATGGCAAACGTATCGGAATCCCACCAGTCGGCTTCGTCGTACTCAGACTGGGAAAGCGCGATATATTCCTTGTAAAGGCTGTTATTGAAGGGCGTGCTGGAAGGCTGAACGCTTTTCACCTTGCCCAGCTCCAGGCCGGCGCAGGCGGATAACGCAAACGATGCGGCGGCGGCGACAAGAATATTCTTAAGCTTACTATTCATAGTGAAAGTCCCTTTTCATTCGGATGGTATTAAACACAGCGAACTGCCGCCACCGATGTGCCGGCAGCGGTTTCCCCGGGAATCAATGTCACTTCCCTCCGGACCCTGTCGCGGAGAGCGCAACCCTGTCTCCGGTAATGAGGAAAGTCACTTCGCCATCGGACGCCTTGTAGGTCCACTTTTCCACCGGCCCCAACTTATCGACGTTTTTCGGCTTACCGAGTATTTTTTCAAGTTCGCTCTTTGTGGAAACCTTTTCGGTTTCCTTGATTATTTCCTGCTTTGACGGATCTCCGCACGCGGCGAGAAAAACCGTCAGCGCGATAACCGTGATGATCTGTTTCATGTGCATGAGTTTGATGCCCCTTTTGAAAAATGAAATGAACGGGCTGACGCACACCGTCCCATTAAATGGATTTGGGCATTTATTTCTATAATGCAAATTAAATTTTCAAGAATGTGGTTTTTTGCGGCAAAAAATAAATGCCGGCCGAGCATAGAATAAATATGTATGCGCGGTTCAGGCTTCCGAGCTGAGCGACGGCGCGGCGAGGCTGGCGCCCATCGCCGGCAGCAGGGCGACGCCGGCACCATTGAGCGCCTTCAGCGCCGCTTGGTTGACCGCATAGCGGGTCTGAAAATAGGTGCTGCTCGGCGCCCAATAACGCAAGCCGACAACCACGCCGCCATAGGTAAAATCGTGGAGCCCGACCTGGGGCGCCGGATCATCGGCAACGCCTTCCACCTCGGCAAGCGCTACGCTGAGGGCTTCGATTGCCCGGTCCGCGCCTTCTGCGCCGCTGATCGGGATTTTCGTTTCCACCACCCGCACGGCCTGAGAATTGACGATGACCTGGCCGACGATTTCCTTGTTGGGGACGGTGATGCGTTCACCGTCCTCGCCGATCAGAACCGTCGCCGCCAGGGTTATATCCTCGACCACGCCGCTGACCTTGCCGATGGTGATGGTATTGCCGACCACGAACGGCCGGGTCAGGATGATGGACAATCCGGCGCCGTAATTGGACAGCGGCCCCTGAATCGCCATGGTCGCGCCGAAGGCGCCGGCGCCGGCGAGCGCGATCAGCGGCGCGGTGCTGATGCCGAAGTTACCAAGGGTGATGATGACGATCAGCACCACCACGATCAGCTTGGTCACATTGCCGATAAAACGCGCCAGCGTGGAATCGACGTTGCGGGATTCGGTCAGTTGCGAGATTTTCCGGCCCGCCCAACTCGCCGCCTTGAGCCCGATGACGAGAAAAACGAGGGCGCCCAGGATTTGAAATCCATAGGTGACGGCGAATTCGATCACTTTGTCAATCAGGGTTGAAATGGTTTGAATGTTTTTTTCCATTAACAGGCCCCCTTTCTGATTATCTGAACGGTGGCGCCTATTTTCCGAATAGCTTCTTGATGCCTTCGCCCGCCGATGCGGCGCCTTCGGTAACGGCGCCGCCGACGCTATCCGCGCCCTTGGAAACCGTGCCGCCGACGCTTTCAGTGATCGCGCCGACACCGCCAAGTTTGTTCTTTAGGCTGTCAAGGGTGCTCCCGATGCCGAGGCTGCCGACGGCCTTGGTCGCGCTATTGGTAATCGCGCTCAATACCTTTTCCGCCACTTCGCCCGGCGAGGCGCCGCCCTTGTCCTTGCCGATGTCTTTCAGATGGAGATCGGGCATGGGCGACGACAAGGTTTTTCCTTCAAGGATAGAGGCACTGACATTGACATTGCCGCCGCGCACATAAAGATTCTCGATAATCAGCTTGGGTCCTTCTTCGCTTTCTGATTTTTCCTTTTTCTGAAGGCCCAGTTTCTCCACGTAGGCGTTGATGTTATTTTTCAGGGCATCAAAATTGTTGCCTTGGGGCCCGACTTCGTAAGTAACGTCGGGCTTGTCGATAACGATCTCCTTGATTATCACGGGATCCGAAGTCACCGTCGCGGTATTCAGGCTGATGCTGACGGCGTCCAACTGAAAGGCGCTTGGAGTTTTGAAGCCTTGCGGGTTGCCGATGGTAAGGCCGCGAAGCGCCCCCTGCCCGGAAACGATATCAAGCTCCACCTTGTTCAGTTTGACTTTGGCCTGCGTCACTTCCGAGCCGTATTTTTCGACCGCCTGCTGGATCAAAGAATCGAGGGAAGAATACAAAAAAATTCCGCCCGCTATCACAACGATGATCACAACCCCGATCACTCCACCGCCGATTAGCATGCCACGTTTCATGATCTGCTCCCTCCATCCATAATATTTCGTTGAAATCGTTCCCCCCGCTTCTTCCGAAACAATCGCCCCGCTGACTCAATTCAAACAAAAAATACCAATGATGTAAATTCCCTCGCTTACGCTCCCCGAAAAGCGCGGCCGAAGCGTTTCCGGTTCAATCAGAATAGGTGAATATGCTCCGTCCTGCCGTTTTTTCGCAGAAACGTCACCGCGGACCGGATCAATTCGCTCGGGATTCACCCTAATTCGTGATTTTTTTCACCAAAGTAAGCTGGTTGCCGCCGGACGGTAACGGCCGGTAAGAAAGAGCATCCGTCAGGGTGCGCATCAAATGCAGCCCCATGCCGCCAATTTCGCGGGATTCCAGGGGCGCGGTCAGGTCGGGCGGCGGAACGTTTTCAGGGGAGAACGACGGCGCGTCGTCGCTGATTCGGACGATCAGATCATCGCCTTCCCGTTCAACATTTATTTCAAGTCCGCCGCTTTTGCCCTGGTAGCCATGAATCACCACATTGGTCACGGCTTCATCGACTGCGACCTTCAAATCAGAAACGGCGGCGGTCTCCAGACCTAGGCCCAAAGCAGCGTCACCAACAAAATCGCGAATTTCGGCCAAGGTTTCGAGGCAAGCCTTGATCTTTAGGTGAAAGGTCTGATCCAACGGCCACGCCCCCGCAGATCCATCAAAATGAATCCACGGCCTGCTTCAGATCACCGCTAAGAACGTCGATAAAGCTGTCGAAACCCAGGGTTTTAGTGATCCGGCTGATTTCTTCGGACGGGTTGAGCAACTTGAGACAACCGCCTTTTTCCTTGCTCAGGGCTTGGTACACCTTGTGAATGGTACGGAACGCGGCGCTGGACATGAACGACACATTCCCCAGGTCAAGAAGCAGATTGCGGGTTCCGGCATTCACTGCGCTGATGGCCTTTTCTTCAAGTTCGGCCACATTGCCGGCATCAAGCTGGCCTGAGATGTGGAAGGTTGTGACGGCCACGCTGCCTTCCATGGTCGAGACGGAAATATCCATTTTTTGCTCCTAAGCCCCCCTAAAAGATATTGGGATGGTTTAATTTTTATTATTGCCGAGACAGCCTACCTTGGATTCAAGGCTTGCCGCCTCCGGGAGTCAAGGTCAAACCCGCATGCGAAAATGTATCAAACCGCGCCCGGAAAGAGGCAATATCATACTACTACATCTGGCCATGACCTAAGCCACCCCGGCGGGTGGGATTCGGGTGAAAGACAACAGGGTGATATCGTCGAACTGGGGCGCGTCCTTGATATGCGACTGGATTTCAGCCATCAGGCCGGCAACCAGAGGACCGGCGGATTGCCTGTTTTTTTCCAGCAGCGCCATTAGGCGTTCGGTCGAAAAGGCTTCCCCGCTACCATTGGCGGCGTCGGGCACGCCGTCGGTGTATGAAAAAAGAGTGTCGCCAACTTCCATATGAGCCTCGCCGACGGTGAAGACCGCGCCCGGAAACAACCCCACCGCCGGGCCGGTATTTTCCAGAGTCGCCCGAATGCCGCCGGCGCCGACGAGCACCGGCTGTTCATGTCCACCGTTGATGTAATAAAGATGTCCGGTATCAGGTTCGAGAAGTCCGAAAAAAAGCGTTGCGAACATGCTGGCGTCGCCGTGGGTGGTGGCGATGTAGTTATTGACGAAGCGGACGCAGTCGCGAAGGGCGCTCGACGGATTATCGCTCCAGAACCCGGCTGACGCGTCATCGGCATGGGTGAATTCATGAAACTTGGCCGAGGCCCGGAGCAGGCTTCGAAACAGGGTCATAAAAAGCGCGGCTCCGACCCCCTTGTCGCAAACGTCCCCGATAATCAGCCCGACCCGGTCGCGGCCCTCGATGGTGAAGACGTCGTAAAAATCGCCGGCGACTTCCCTGGCCGCCTGAAAATGAGCGGCGATTTCCCAGCCCTTGATTTGGGGAAGGCTGGCGGGCAGAAAGCCCGCCTGAATCTTCCGCCCGATCTGAAGTTCCTTTTCGAAGGCGTTCCTTTGGGTTGCCTCGCTGGTGACTTCGGCGGTGCGGTCGCGCAGGCAGCGGCAGAGGCTTTGCGCGATCAGGGATCCGGCATCGGGAATTCTGGCCATGACCTCGAAAATTGCCGCCCGGCCGAGGCTGAGCAGCACCATTTCCGTTTCCGCGGTCACCGAAGCGCTGCAGGGACCGTTTTCGATGGTCGATAATTCCCCGAAGGAATCGT
>JAOUPW010000574.1 GCA_029879665.1 Rhodospirillales bacterium
CCCCATTACCCTTCGCGGCGTGACCCTTGCCAATCGTGTCGTGGTCGCGCCCATGTGCCAGTACAGCGCCGTCAACGGGTCGGCAACCGACTGGCATCTGATGCATCTAGGTCAGTTTTCCGTTTCCGGAACCGGATTGGTAATCGTTGAAGCCACCGGCGTAGAACCTGAAGGAAGGATTACACCGCATTGTCTCGGTCTGTGGTCGGATGAAAACGAAGCGGCGCTGGCGCGGGTGGTTAAATTCTGCCGCGATTACGGCAACACCCGAATGGGTATCCAATTGAGTCATGCCGGCCGGAAGGCGTCCGTTAACGCCTTCTGGCAGGGCAGCAAACCGGTTGCCGCCGCCGACGGCGGCTGGCAGACCGTGGCGCCCAGTCCGTTGCCGTTTGTGGACGACGGCCGGCCGGTGCCGCAGGAACTGACCGCCGAAGGCATGGCGCGGATTAAGGCATCCTTCGTCGAGGCTGCCAAACGCGCCGCGCGCATCGGCTTTGATAGCCTGGAAACCCATTCCGCCCACGGCTATTTACTGCACGAATTTCTTTCGCCCATCTCGAACCAGCGCACTGACGATTACGGCGGCTCGCTGGAAAACCGCATGCGTTACCCGCTTGAGGTCTTTGCCGCAATCCGCGACGTCTGGCCCGAGGACAAACCCTTCGGCGTCCGTGTTTCCGCCACCGACTGGATCGACGGCGGCTGGGACGTGGAAAGCACGCTTATTTATGCGCGGGAACTGGAAAAGCTCGGCTGCGATTACCTGCATGTTTCCGGTGGCGGCATCACCGCCACGGCGAAAGTTCCCGTCGGACCCGGTTACCAGACAGGTTTCGCCGCGACCCTGAAAGCCGGTCTTAGCATACCGGTGATCGCCGTTGGCCTGATCACCGGCGCCATGCAGGCGGAAAACATCATTCGTTCCGGTCAGGCGGATATGGTGGCGTTGGCGCGCGGCATGCTGTTCGATCCGCGCTGGACATGGCACGCGGCCAATGAACTGGGGGCGGAAGCCGCCTATCCGCCGCAATACGAACGTTCCCACGCCATGTTCAAGGGGATGCGAATCCCGAAGGATCCGCCCAATACCCGGTAAATGTGACCGGTAAAATTCAGCTTCCGATCAGCACCACAACCGCCTGGTTGACTTTGGAAGCGAGATAGGTGGATCCACCCTTGTCCGGATGCAGCGTTCCCAGCAGCCGTTTTTTCGCCCCCTGGATTTCCTTTTCCGTGGCTCCCGGCTGCAGGCCGAGGATTTTGTAGGCTTCTTCCGGTTCCATGCTGGCCTTGGCAAAGGTGCTTTGCCATTTCGAAGCTTTTTCTTTTTGCAGTTTACCGTCGCCTTGCTCGACCGGGGTGATGGCGCCGATTGTCGATTTATTGAATATCCTGATGGAGTGATCTTCCAGTTCAAAGGGAAGATAGGAACGGGGATCGTTCATCAAATCAATCAAGCGTTGTTGCGGTGAGGTGAAAAAGCTTCCCCGCAGTTCGCTACCGTCAGTCAAGGAGACAATGACGTCGATTTTGACCCGTGGAATGACTTCGTCGGACGAAAACATATTGACGGGCTCTTTTCCCCAAACACGAAACGGACCTGCCCGAATGGGCTTGATAAATAAAGCAAGGTTCTCGAAGAAAATGCAAGATTTTTAGAAAAGTTCTTATTTTTGGGGCGGAAAATGGAATAAAGCGCGGGAAGGTGCATTCAGGGTTAAATCCGCTCCGCTCCCGGGCCGTTTAACCGGGTTGGTTCAAACGCCAGGGGAGATTAGAACCCACCCGGTTAAACGGCCCGGATTATTTGATGACGAGCGGATTCACAGGTTTGATCATTCATGAAATAGATTCGAGCACCTGATCCGCTCTGGGCTATCGCCCATTGGCGGAACATACTAAGGTAGAGCTTGTTAAGGTAATCAACATGTCCGATCAAATCACTGCTCTTTTTGCCAACGAAGCCTTCTATGCCGCTTTCGCCAGCCGCGATTTGGAAGCGATGGCGGTCTTGTGGGCGGAAGAAGCCCCTGTCACCTGCATTCATCCGGGATGGAAGGCTTTGTTCGGCAGGCCCGAGGTGCTGGAAAGCTGGAGCTCCATCCTCGCCAATCCAGATTCGCCGGATGTGGAATTTCACGGCGCCCGCGCCACCCTTTACGGCGCCATCGCTATCGTGACCTGTATCGAGCAGGTCGAAAATACCTTCCTCGCCGCGACCAATATTTTTCTTCGGGAAAAGGGCGACTGGAAACTGATCCATCACCAGTCGGGTCCGGGCCAGCCGCCGGACGAATCC
>JAOUPW010000575.1 GCA_029879665.1 Rhodospirillales bacterium
AAAGCGAAAATCCCTGGTTGGCGTACATCAGAGAAGCCGCGCGGGGAACGCCATTGGAGGAACAGGTGGCCAGGGTAAGCACGTGATGTTCGGCAAGAAAGGCAAGAATTGTCTGGCGCAAGGCATTATCGTTCATGGGACGCGGGTCCTTTCCTTAAACCCTCGGTTATGGGTACCCGTACCCCGCGCAAAACGGGAAATTACCCTTTCTATTTTAAATAATACCGTTAAAATCATGGCCTTAAAGAATTTCGATTTTTCTGCTACTCATATAATAAACAAAAAAACAACGACACAGGGAGGTTAAACATGAAGAAAGCTATTCTTTCCGCGCTGGTGCTCGGAACCCTCGCGGTTTTTCCGGCTCACGCACAAACCTACAATCTGACCCTCACCGGCGCCAGCCCGGGCGGGTTGTGGTCGCGCATCGGCGCCGGCGTCGATGCCGCTATCGCCAAGGCTTATCCCGGCTCGACCATTACCTACCAAACCTCATCGGGCGGGCTTGCCAATGTGCCCATGGTCGCCGCCGGCAAGGCCCCCATGGGCTTGGCCCTCGATGGCGATCTCGCCGTCGCCAAGGCCGGATTGGCCCCGTTCAAGTCGCCGATCACCAATGTCCGCGTGCTGTTCCGGGTATATACATCTGAGTCCCGGTTTCAGGCCACTCACCTGATGGTCAACAAGGATTTCGCCGATAAGCACGGCATCAAATCTTTCGCCGATATCGTCAACAAGAAACTGCCGATCCGTGTCGCCATCAACCGTCGCGGAAATCTGGACAGCGATGTCGGTAAAATGGTGATGTCGGAAATGGGCGCCACGCCCAAGGCCATCGAAAGCTGGGGCGGGCAGCTTGTGTACGCGGCATCCAAGGAAATGGTGGCCCTGATGCTCGACCGGCGCATCGACGCCGTCGCGCTGGGCATCGCGTTTGGGCATCCACGCATCAAGGAAATCGCCAAGGGAATCACTCCGGTGCTGTTGGACATTCCGCAAAATGTAGCGCAGAAAGTCGCCAACACGTACGGCGGCGAAAGCTGCAAGTTCAAACCGGGCGAATATGAGTTCGCACCCCAGGGCGGAACCTCGGTCTGCGTCGGCGGCCTGATCCTGGTCAGCGACAAAATGGACAACAAAACGGCGTACGATCTGGCGAAGGCAATGATCACCCAGATCGAAACCTTCAAGGATAAATCCCATCGCCTGATCAAGAAAACGGCAACGCCGAAATCCATGACCACCAAATCCGTCGTTCCCTTCCATCCGGGCGCGGCCAAGTACTATAAAGAAGCGGGCCTGATGTAACCGGACCCGTTCCTCGGCATATCGATTTTGGGAGTGCGGTTTATTGCTGCACTCCCGCTTTCTTTTTTAAGGCCCAAAAATGACTTTTAAGCAATTGTTCAGCGTCAAGACTTGGTTTTCCGTTGGCGGTCGGCGCCGGCCCCAAGGCTGGTATATCTGGGTATTCACTCCGTTTTCCGCCGCCATCGGCATCTACGTCATCACCGCCGCAACGGCGATCATCATCCAGCCGTGGACACTGGCGGTGCTGTTCTTCTCGGGCATGTCGGCGCTGGCCTTCCTGACCACCGGGGCCTTCGAGCACTCGGTGACCGATCGGCCCTCGGTGATGGACGTGATTCTGGCGGTTCTCAGCCTTGGCGTCGGCGTCTATTTCGCCTTCAATGCGTCGGATATCGAAAGTCGCATAGCGCTCCTCAATCCACTATCGAACTGGGATGTGACTTTCGGCACTCTAGCCTTCGTCATCACCCTGGAGGTGACCCGGCGCACCACCGGCCTGGGGTTGACCGCGCTGGTAATGCTATTCGTCCTCTACAACCTGTTCGGCGATCATTTAGGCGGGGTCGTATCCCACGGCTATATCAGCTACCTTCACTTTATCGAAATCACCGTCTTTACCTCCGACGGTATCTTCGGCGTGCCAGTCCGGGTTGCCGCCACCTACGCCTTCCTGTTCGTCATGTTCGGAACCTTATTGCAGGCCTGCCGGGGCGGCGACTTCTTCTTCGACATCGCCGCCGCAATCAGCGGCCGCAAGCCGGGCGGACCGGCCAAGGTGGCGGTGCTGTCGTCCGGTGTCTACGGCATGATCTCGGGCAGCCCGACCTCGGACGTGGTCACCACCGGCTCGATCACCATTCCGATCATGAAACGGTTAGGCTATCGGGGCGCGCTGGCCGGCGCCATCGAGGTTGCGGCCTCCACCGGCGGCAGCCTGGTCCCGCCGGTGATGGGAACCGCGGCCTTCATCATGGTCGATTACAC